>CAYOFK010000008.1:0-30562 GCA_964403185.1 uncultured Rikenellaceae bacterium
ATAAAATCAACAGCCCGGCTGACCTGCGAGGTTTTGGAAACCTCGCAGGTCTTATTTCGTAACCCGGCCTGGAGCCCGGGTTACGAATAACAATAAAACAACCCACCGTCAGCCCCTCAGCCGGAACTCGTAAAATGTAATAACCTCCAGCCGTGCCTGCCGGCAGGCACGGCTGGAGGGGTTGTGGCTATTCCCGGGGCACGCCTGATTCACGTAGCGGCAGACCTTCAAGGATGAAACTCTTGTAGCTATTGACATGATTAATTGTCAACCCTACTTCAGCACAAAGTATATAGGAATATGAAACTGTACCCTAACAGGTTTATCCATCTGCCTTCCGGGAGACCATTTAGGCGCTGAGGCAACAACTCGCAATGCTTCAGCATCAAGAAGCGGATGCACACCTTTAACAATGCTGACATTAGATACACTTCCATCACGTTCTACACAAAGAACCCCGATGTATTTCAGCTTCGGTAAATGACTTGGCCAGAAGGAAATTATTGTTATTACTAATTAGGTAATATATTTCATTTTAAATTTCAGGTTATAACTTTTGCAGGATGGACAGAAAAGACGAGCTTCAGTGCTTAATAGCCCACCACATTCACATTGAGGTACTGAATCTAAATCATTGTCATTTTCAATACCATGAAACTTTCCGCATTTTTGGCATTGGTAGCCAGTTTTATTCCACCTATCCAGAGGAAAGCTATGTAAGAAAGCTACTACTAACTCCTTGGAGCCACACCCTGAGCAAATTATCTCTCCTGTACCCCCAAGTCTTTCGAAGTACAAACCTTCCCTTCTCCAATGATTCTTCAATTCTTTTCTTTTTGCAGGCTTTGTTCGAAAGACAAATTTCCTATATCTCCCTTTAGGACCGAATAAATAATCGTAAGGAAATATTAAAAAGTATATTATTGGCCAAAATAAGAGAAGTAAACCCCGTAGTATTATTACTGTAAATGCCCCAGATGTATTAAACACTCTCTCCATATTTTTGTCTTCATCCTTGTTTGTGTAATTGTAATTATCTCTAATGGCTTTATTAATATCCTTTCCTACCGGACCAACTATGTTTAAAATCGATCCAACAATTAAATAACCAATAATGAAATATCCAGTCATTATTTGTCTGTTTTTGTTATTTCAGTCATAAGTTCATCGATCACCTGGTCATTCAAATGTGGATAAAATACCTTTGACCATAAAGCATCATTCCACTGAAGACAATCCCATTCCCATTTATCGTAGAAAGTATTAATATACTCCAGACTCCAAGGAATACCTTGATTGGATGAGAGATCATGCCAAAACCAGTACTTCTCATATTTTTTTATAAAATCTATGGACCATGGAAGGGATGGAATGTAAGAGAGCCCATTTTCAAGAATCGCTCCTTCAATACCTGGTGTGGCATGGCCCCATTCCCAGCGTTCAAAATATGTATCTATTAATTCTTCGGTCCAAGGAAGTGCCGAATTTCGACTTAATTCACGCCAATACCAGTTGTTCTTGAATTTGTTAATAAGTGAACTTGACCATGGGATGCGTTCATCAAAACTCATTCGGGACCAATCAGCTTGACGCAAAACCAACTTAAATTCTTTCTTTGTATATTTAGAATCACCAGAAATCTTTAAGGAAGTTTTGGGTAACACTAATGGTGGTCTGACCTTATTTAACCATGGCTCATCGTTTCCTGATTTGATGCGGTCTATGTCTAATTTGAATCTATACTTTTGTATTATTTGTGATGTCCAATTAATTGCCTTATTTCCCGAGAGATACTCCCAATGCCATTTGTCTGCAAATCTTTCAATCATTTCTTCAGACCATACCAATTCTTCGTTTCCACTAATATAGTCCCAATGCAGATTATCCTTGTAATCGTCTAATATTTGAGGAAATTCCTGAAGAAGTTCGGTATCCTGAGATATAGCTTCCCAGTCCATTTTCTTCTCAAACCGCTTAATCAAATCTGGTGTCCAATGGATATGTGGATTAGATTTAATATCAGGTGCATAGACTTCGTTAGGATCACCCCAGTGCCAGTAATTCTCAAATCTTAGGAATAACTCAATCGACCAGGCAAGGTTTTCGTTTTCAGTAAGCATTCCCCAATTCCAACTTTGTTTAAACTTCCTGAGTAATGCTGTTGACAGAGGATATGTTCCGGATAAGTGCCTAATAAAAAAATCGGGATGTTCGAGTAAAATTGGCTTAATGTCGGTTATTTTATACAAAGCTTCGGTAACTAAAGAGGGAATTTATACAGTATTGCAATATTTACGAAATCTTAAACATAAAGGAATTTTGAAATAATTTGATGGATTCTGCCTCCTCCGAAAAATTCAGAGATATTTTTTCAGATTCATTTTCAAGACTTACAATGTTATCCACGATTACGGCAGGATCATTAAATTCAATTTTATACTTCATAAATTTTTTATATTAATAACGGTTCTACAAGTTATTGAAAAAATTGAGTCAAGGCAACATTGAAATATATTATTCCTCTTATAGGGCCAAACACCCTGGACTTGCAACCCAAACCTGGACAGTAAGTTAAGTATCTAATTGTTTTTTAAAACATATTTCTTCATAATCTCTAATTGAACTGATTAATGTAACGAGGGTTTCTCCGAAACCCAATCGACTTACAAAGTCGATCTACAGAGCTTTTCCTGTAGGACGAACCTCCCGGTTCGTTCATCGATCCGAAGGATCGAGCCGGGAACCGGGCTGCCCAACCGCGATTTTTGTTACCACCCCGACGAAAATGTCGGGGTCGTGAGGTCCTCGCAGGGAAGCCTTACAAAGAAAAGCCTGTTGCCTGCCGGCAACATTGGCCTTTTTCATTTCACTCGCCTCAACCAAGCAAGCTTGTTTCGGCTTTGAAATGAAAAAGCCCGGCAAAAATTGCCAGACTTTTCCTTGTAGCGAGAACGGGAGTTGAACCCGTGACCTCATGATTATGAATCATGCGCTCTAACCAACTGAGCTATCTCGCCATTTTTGTAAAGTCTATAACCATACTTTAAAGTCATGAATCATGCGCTCTAATCCCGAAAAACAGAAAATCTTTCGACTTTGGTAGTTTTTCGAGGATCCCCGATTTTCAATTGAAAACACAGATTTCAGAAAAACCGGGCCAACTGAGCCCTGCCTGCCGGCAGGCAGGTATCCCGCCATTTTTGCGGTGCAAATATACAATTTCAAAATGAATTCACAATCCGCAAATACGAGTTTTACAGGCCTCCTTGCTATCATCACTTCACCTGACCCTGAAACAGACATGATTCAAATACATTTTTTTTTATGCCTTTTTTTTTTATATTGCAGTAGTTGCCGCTTTTCTACTTATAACTCTTCTATGAAAACGAAATTCGAACTTGAATATACCATCAATACCTCTCCAAAAGTACTTTTCTCCAGACTCAGCTCGGCCGGAGGTTTGTCAGAATGGTTTGCTGATGATGTCCGGATCAACGGAAAAATCTTCACTTTTGTCTGGGAAGGTGCCGAACAAGATGCCGAAATGATACTTAAAAAGGATAATAAATTCACACGGTTTCACTGGATTGATGAGGATGGCGAAGATTCAAAAACCTATTTTGAATTTCGTATAAATATTGATGAACTCACCGGAGATGTAGCCTTGCTGATCACTGACTTTGCCGAAGAAGAAGATGTTAAAGACGCTACCGAACTCTGGGACACCCAGATTGCCAACCTGAAACATATTTTAGGATTATAATTCCTAACTTGCCTCCCTGATTTTTCACCCCGGATGTGATCGTTATTTCGTATGAAACGCCTGTACCGATACCTGCTGAAATCATTTCTTGGTCCCCTCCTCCTGACCTTCCTGATCGTTCTGTTTATAATGATCATGCAATTCCTGTGGAAATATATTGATGACCTTGTTGGCAAAGGCCTGGACTTTAGTACTTTGGGCGAATTACTCTTCTATTTTACCTTGAGCTTTGTGCCCATGACATTACCCCTGGCCATCTTATTGGCATCTTTGATGACCTTTGGCAATATGGGAGAGAATTTTGAGCTGACCGCTATAAAATCCTCCGGGGTTTCATTGCAAAGGTTTATGAAACCCCTGGTGGTATTTGTGGTCATCATCAGCCTGTCAGCTTTTTATTTTTCTAATAACGTATTGCCTATAACAAACTTAAAATCCAGATCCTTATTGTTTGATATTCAACGTCAAAGACCTGAGTTCAGCATTACTGAAGGACAATTTTACAATGGAATTGAAGGGTATAGCATTAAGATCTCCGAAAAAGACTACAAAACAAATTTATTAAAGAGGATATTTATTTACGACCATACCGAGAAACTCGGCAACATATCATTAACCTATGCAGATTCAGGATATATGAACATGACTCCTGATGAACAAAACCTGATATTTACACTCTTTAACGGCTATTCCTATAATGAGGTTCAATCAAGGTCAAGAAAACGCAGGAGAACTATTGGAAACTCCTCCTATCCCGGCCGAAAAGACACCTTTGAGAAAGAGACCATTGTACTGCGATTAACCGGTTTTGGACTCAGCAGAACGGATGAAGATCTATTTAAAAACAATTACTCCATGCTGAATCTCACACAACTGGAACAGGCAACAGACAGTTTAACCCAGTTGCTTGAACGGCGCAAAAGTCTTTTCAAAAAAACACTGGTAAACAGTCAATTGTTTACCGGTTCAGTAAGAATAAAAAGACTGCAGGCAGATACCCTCTACAACTTTGAGCCGATGGATTCAGTCCCATTCAATCCAAGAAACGTACTGGCAAGCCTGAGCCAATCGCAACAAATCCAGATCATTCAATCAGTTCTGATGAGGGCCCGCTCATCAAAAAACTTTGTCACCACATCCAAAAACACGGTCCTGAGCCGCAAAAAAAATATCCGGAGGCATCAAATTGAGTGGCACCGGAAATTCACTCTCTCATTTGCCTGTTTGATATTCTTTTTCGTGGGAGCCCCATTAGGTGCCATTATCAGAAAAGGCGGGCTGGGAATGCCTGTGGTCATCTCCGTTTTATTTTTCCTCTTATATCACATCACTTCAATGTCGGGTGAAAAATTCGTTAAACAGGATGTCCTGAGTGCGGCCTCAGGTATGTGGATGTCCTCTATGGTATTGCTTCCAATTGGTATCTTTCTGACTTATAAATCTACTAACGACTCCCAGATTATGGATATCAATACTTACCTTGACTGGCCTAAAAAGATGATCCGGAAATTGTCAGGGAACTCAGATAATAAAACTGTTAAGAGTCTGTAGTGCCCGATGAAAATTCTACAACTGTGCAATAAGGTCCCCTTTCCTCCAAAAGACGGAGGATCACTGGCCACCTGGACTTTATCAACAGGCTTTGCACTACATAATGCTGATATTCAAATACTCGCAATCAATACTTCAAAACACAAGACTTCCGGTTCATCCATTTCCGGTTCGTATGACGACAAGATAAAGATCAGTTGCATTGATCACAATACCCGGATTCGATTCCTGAAATTGCTATGGAACCTGCCTTTTTCAAAACTCCCTTACAATCTTGTCCGTTTCCACTCTGAAAAGTATAGGATCCGGTTGGCAGAGCTCCTGGCAGAAAAGAATTTCGATATTATTCTGATTGAAGGCATTGCCATGTGCCTGTATCTTTCTGACATCCGGGCCGGTTCACGGGCCAGGATCATATACCGGGCCCATAATTCCGAACACAGAATATGGGAAAAACTGTCATCAACCTCAAAGTCTGTGATTAAAAAATTCTATTTTAATATCCTTTCAAAACGCATGCGCCTTTTTGAGTCTGCCCAATTTAATAATATAGATGCCCTGGTCTGTATCAGCATGAACGATGCTGAAGATTTCAGGGATCTTGGATATGGGGGCTTGCTTCATTATGCCCCTTACGGAGTAAAGGTCGCCCCTGAAGGACCCCCGGAAGCCACAGACAACCATGACCTGATATTTATCGGAGCACTGGATTGGGCTCCCAACCTGGATGGATTGGAATGGTTCATCAATCAGGTTTGGAGCAAACTCAAAGAATCAAATCCAGGCCTGGTGTTCCATGTGGCCGGACGGAATCCATCAGAACATATCAGGAAATTGTGTTCGAAAAACGGAATTCGTTTCTATGGAGAAATCGACCGGTCCTCTGAACTGTTTGATAAAGGGTCCATCCTTGTGGCTCCGGTTTTGTCAGGAAGCGGGATCCGTATTAAGATCATTGAAGCCATGTCCCTGGGCAAATGTGTGGTTACCACCACAACGGGACTGGAAGGCATCCAGGCCAGGTCAGGAAAACAAGTATTGGTGGCAGATACGGCAGAGTCTTATACGAATGCCATAAGACTACTGGTTCGTAATGCATCCTTGAGAAATGAAATGGCCGGGAATGCACGCCGTTTTGTTCGGAAGAATTTTGATAATTTTACCATATCGGGGAATCTGGTGAAATTTATTAATACACTTATTCCATGATCTTAGAAGTAGTTTTCTGGCTGGCAGTGTTTATCCTTTTTTTCACCTACATCGGATACCCTGCGTTACTTGCATTCCTCGCCGGAAAAAGAGAAATAAACACAGTTTGTTTCAAAAATGCTGATGAGCTCCCGGACATTTCGGTGCTTATGGCAGTCCATAATGAAGAACAAGTAATTCAAAAAAAACTTGAAAACCTGGAAAACCTTTCATATCCACCTGGCAAAATGGAGATTCTTATCGGTTCTGATGCCTCTACGGACGGCACCGACAGGCTATTGAAACTGTGGACATTGGAAAAAGAGAGAAGGGTTTTTAAAAGGTTTAAGAACCGAAGCGGGAAAGGGACCATCATCAACACCCTGGCAGAAGAAGCCAATGGGGAGATACTGGTCATTACTGATGCAAATGTATTTGCCGGGACCGGTTCTCTGGAAAAATTAGCCCGGCATTATAAAAACAGGAACATTGGCCTTGTTGACTCGGCCATGGAGCATCATGGCATCCAAAAGGAAGGGATCTCATTTCAGGAGCATGCCTATATTTCGAGGGAAGTGCGGATAAAAACCCGGGAGGCAAAAATATGGGGGTGCATGATGGGTCCGGCAGGCGGTTTCTATTCCCTCCGGAGGGATCTGTTCAAACCCATACCGGAAAAATTCCTGGTGGACGATTTTTATATAAATATGAATGTTCTGCTCAATGGCAGCCAGACGATTATTGAACCGGATGCAACGGTGTTTGAGGATGTATCCAACGTGCTGGGTGAAGAATTTAAGAGAAAAGTGAGGATTGCTGCCGGCAGTTTCCAAAACTTAAAAATGTTTTCAAACCTCCTGCTCAAACCCTTCAGCCCATTGGGATTTTGTTTCATTTCACACAAAGTACTCCGCTGGATGGGGCCCGCTTTTATACTGGCTGCCCTTGCAAGCAATATTTTTCTGACGGCAAACCGTCTGTACCTGATCACACTGATCATACAGCTTATGTTAATTGGAATTCCATTTATTGACCTGTTCATAAGGAAAATTAATATACATATCGTAATTTTGCGGTTCATTACACATTTCTACAGTATGAATCTTGCCATCCTGGTTGGTTTTGGATGGTTTGTAAAAGGAATCAGGACAAATGTTTGGGAGCCAACAAAAAGAAATCAATCATAACAGCCTTCCGGAAAACTATCCGGGACCGGGACTGGACCGTATTGAAGATGCAATTATAGAAATCAAGAAGGGAAAGGCTGTCATTGTTGTGGATGATGCAGACCGTGAAAATGAAGGCGATTACATCGCCGCTGCTGAACTGATCACCCCCGAAATGGTGAATTTCATGGCCACCCATGGCCGCGGGTTGATCTGTGCAGCCATGCCTGAAGAACAGTGTGAGAAGCTTGAGTTGGATCTGATGGTTGGAAAAAATACTTCCTATCATGAAACTCAGTTTACCGTTTCGGTTGATTTATTAAGTAAAGAAGTATCCACGGGGATTTCCGCCTATGATCGTGCGCAAACAATAAACGCCCTGGTTGATCCAAAAACCAGACCTGAAGACCTCGGCCGGCCGGGGCATGTGTTTCCCCTGAAAGCTAAATCCCGGGGTGTGTTGCGCCGTGCCGGTCATACCGAAGCCGCCGTTGACCTGACCCGCCTGGCCGGCCTCCGTCCCGGAGGTGTGCTGGTGGAGATCATGAACGAGGACGGAACCATGGCTCGCCTGCCTCAACTTCAGGAAACTGCCAGGAAATTTGACCTTAAGATCATATCCATCCGTGATCTCATCTCCTATAAACTACAAAAGGAAAGCATTATTGAACGCGGTGTTGAGGTGAAACTGCCCACAAAATACGGGACATTTAACCTGATCCCCTTCCTTCAGCTTTCAAACGGCCTCGAACATATTGCATTGATCAAGGGAACATGGACGAAAGACGACCCCGTGCTGACCCGGGTCCACTCTTCCTGCATAACCGGGGATCTTTTTGGTTCCCACAGATGCGATTGCGGATTGCAACTTCACCAGGCCCTGCAGTTGATTGATGAAGAAGGCCAGGGAGTTCTGTTGTATATGAACCAGGAAGGGAGAGGAATTGGCTTGTTTAATAAAATCAAAGCCTACAAACTTCAGGAGGAAGGTAGAGATACGATCCAGGCAAACATAGAATTGGGTTTTACTGCAGATGAACGCGATTACGGTGTTGGCGCCAATATCCTCAGAGAACTTGGATTGGGTAAGATCAGACTCATGACCAACAATCCTGTGAAACGTGCCGGACTGCAAGGCTATGGCTTGAAAATAGTTGAAAATGTACATCTTGAAGTAGAACCCAATCCATTTAATGAATTCTATTTGCAGACGAAAAAGTCAAAAATGGGACACTTCCTGGAGCTGGTAAAACCTTTAAGGACCGATCCGGATCCGGATTGATCCGGTATCCCACACACTGCACACATGAATAAAGAAGATTTCAGGATAATTTTTATGGGCACCCCTGAATTTGCCCGCACTTCCCTTGATCACCTCATCCATCACGGCTATCAAATTGTGTGTGTGGTCACTGCCCCCGACAAATTGGCCGGACGCGGCATGAAAATACAATCATCCGCTGTAAAGTTGTATGCCGAAAATGCCGGCATCCCGGTATTGCAACCAGTAAACCTTAAAGATCCCGGTTTCTTAAAGCAGTTGAAAGGATTTGATCCCGGATTGATTGCCGTGGTTGCCTTCAGGATCCTGCCTGAAGCCGTATTTAACATGCCCCCTGCCGGCACTGTAAACCTGCACGCATCCCTCTTGCCGGACTACCGGGGAGCTGCGCCCATAAACTGGGCCATAATAAACGGTGAAAAAACAACCGGTGTAACTACCTTCTTTATTGAAAAAGATATCGACGCCGGAAGGATCTTGTTAGATGAAAAACTGCCCATCGGTGATGCAATCACTGCCGGAGAGCTTCATGATCAGTTGATGCACAAGGGCGCCTCTCTTTTACGGAGAACCATTGACGGGGTCATGAACGGTTCTTTAAAGGGCGTTCCCCAGAAAACCTCCAAAGGAACGAAAAAGGCACCAAAAATCAGAACTGCCGATTGCCGTATCAACTGGACTGCCACCTCTGAAGAAATATTTAACCTGATAAGAGGGCTTTCACCCTCCCCTGCCGCATGGACCATTCTTAATACGGATTCAGATAAAGATTATCAGATAAAGGTGTTCCTCTCGGAAAGGTCAGAAGAATGGCACCGCGCAACTCCCGGAAGCGTGATCACTGATCACAGGACTTTTATGAAAATTGCCGCTAAAGACGGGTATATTCATGTCAGGGAGCTTCAGCTTGCCGGAAAAAAACGGATGGGAATCGGTGAATTCCTGAAAGGGTTCCGGTTACAGGAACACTGGAATTTTATCTGATTCGCAGATCGCTACTTCCTCAGGATTATCTTTTGTTCAGGTTTCAGCTCCCCGTCTGTTGACATATTATTCATTTGCATGAGCTTCTCCAGCTTGATCCCATACTTCTGAGAGATGATCCACAGGTCATCTCCTTCCCTGACTAGATGGAAATTCCTGCCCTGAGAGGCCTGGTTCCTTTTGGGCTGCAGGAAGATGATCCATCCTGCACTAAGAGTTTTATCTTCAGGAAGGTCATTGTACTTTGGCAGCTCCCACCTCATTTTCCCAAATTCCTCTGACAGATCCTGGAAATTATCCCCTTTACGGGTTACAATATACTCGATCCGGTTGATCTCGTTAATGACCCGCTTGCCGGAACTTATAGCAAATTCTTCTGAAAAATTGACTGCAACCCCTGCTGCCTGTGAATCTTCCTCCTTAGGTTCAGGATCTGAAACCTTGCCGGTCAGTTCCGGTTCTATGCCCTCATCCAGTTTATACAATTCATTTTCCTCAATGATCTTAATCAACAAATTAGCATAGTGTGGATTTGTTGCATATCCGGCTTTCTTCAATCCTTTCGACCAGGCTTTATAATCGGAGATATCTAACTCAAACAATGAGGCATAGCGCGACTTTCCCATGAGAAAGCCGGAATGGTCCCTGTAGGAGTCATAAACCGAACCATACACCCTGAAACACTCTTTCCTACGATCGTCATCATGCTTATAAGTTTTCCCTTTCCAATCGTTATGGCATTTAATCCCGAAATGATTATTCGTATTTCTGGCAAGTGTTGAATTCCCATCCCCCGATTCAAGAAGGGCCTGGGCCATGGTAATGCTGGCAGGTATGCCCGTGCGTTCCATTTCCCTGATAGCAAGGCTGCTATAGGTCTCAATATAGGCTTTCCTGGACAAGGATACATGCGGTTTTGCAGGTATCCTTTTCGACCTGCATGCCGGCATCAATACTAAGAAGGCCATTATTAATGGCATGATCCGGATCAAATAATTTCTTTTCATCAGCACTTGCGTTGTTATCTTTAAAGTACAAATATGAAAACTATATTGTAAATTTGGAAAAAATGTTCCTTATGAAGAAAATTAAAATCACTGCAATCATTAAGGAATTCCAGGATCTCAACCAACTTGGCAAACAGGATATAGAACTTATTGAAAAGGCCATTCAAACAGTTAATACCGCTTATGCCCCTTACTCAAAGTTTGAAGTAGGAGCTGCATTGCAACTGGAAGACGGGACCGTATTAACAGGCAGCAACCAGGAGAATGCTTCATACCCTTCAGGTTTATGCGCTGAAAGGGTGGCTTTATTCTCGGCCGGTTCAACGCACCCCGGGTCCGCCATAAAAAGCCTGGCAATAGCAGCCAGAACCCAGGACGGGCAGATGGAGGAACCCATTTATCCCTGTGGATCCTGCCGGCAGGTGATCATTGAAAGTCAGGACCGTCAAAATGTCCCGATCAGGATCATATTGATTGGCAGGAAAAAAATCCATGTGCTGGATAATGCACGTGAATTACTGCCGATGAGTTTTGATAAAAATGCATTGTTTGGAAGTTAACCCGGATTATCTCATTACTTTTTCAAACGCATGCCAGAGGGGCTCCGGCGGAGGGGAAGCAAGGAGTTTTACAGGTTCCCCTTTTATGGGATGGACAAATTCCAATGACCTTGCATGTAAAGAAATGCCACCTCCCGGATTCGACCTTCGGGCACCATATTTCAAATCCCCCTTGATGATGCAGCCAATGCAGGCCAGTTGACTTCGTATCTGATGATGGCGGCCGGTATGCAATTCCACTTCCAGAAAAAAGTAGTTATGGGATGCGCCAGCCAGGCGGTAGCTTAAGGAAGCCTCTTTGGTGCCAGGTTGCGGTTTGTCATACACAAAGGATTTGTTTTTTTTATGGTCCCGCAACAAATAGTGGGTAAGTGTATCCGATTCTTTTGGAGGACGTTCCTGGACAATGGCCCAGTATTTCTTAACTATAATATGATCCTTAAAGACCTTATTCATCCTTGCAAGCCCTTTACCTGTGCGGGCAAAGATGACAACGCCGCTGACGGGCCGGTCGAGCCGGTGAATGACACCCAAAAATACATTTCCCGGTTTCCTGCAAGTCTCCCTGAGATGTTCTTTCAGCCACTTATCAAGCGACATGTCACCGGTAGCATCTCCCTGAACCAGCTGAGAGTTTTTTTTATTAACCGCAATAAAATGGTTGTCTGTAAATAGGATATCGACCTCCACAATGTATTAGGCATTAATGACAGAACGCTGACTGCCAGGAGTATCCATGAAAAATATTCGGATCAGTACTGTTCCCTTTCATTTGGAAAGTCCATGGACCTGACATCGGTGATGTAGGATTTTACCGCTCCAAGAACTTCCTGGTACAGGTTGTGATACCTCCTGAGGAATCTTGGAGAAAACTCCTGTGTGATCCCAAGAACGTCATGAAGAACCAGTATCTGGCCGTCCACATGCGGACCCGCGCCAATTCCAATGATTGGAATTTTTACACTTGCGGTTACTTTTTTGGCCAGTGAAGCAGGCACTTTTTCAAGAACAATCGCAAAACACCCTGCTTTTTCCAGTTTCTGAGCATCTTCAAGAACTTTTTGAGCTTCCTCTTCCCCGGTTGCGCGAACCACATAGGTCCCGAATTTATGAATTGACTGGGGCATCAGGCCCAGGTGACCCATCACCGGAATACCTGCGGAAAGGATGCGCCCGGTAGATTCCAGGACTTCTTCACCTCCTTCCATTTTCACCGCATGGGCTCCGGTTTCTTTCATGATGCGAATGGCAGATGCCAGAGCCTCCCGTGAGTTTCCCTGATAGGTCCCGAAAGGAAGGTCCACAATAACAAGAGCGCGTGACACACCGCGAACAACCGAAGCAGCATGATAGATCATTTCATTTAAGGTGATGGGAATCGTGGTATTGTGCCCTGCCATAACATTGGAAGCAGAATCACCTACTAATATAGCATCAATCTTGGCTTCATCAATGATCCTGGCCATGGAATAATCATAAGCCGTGATCATGGCAATCTTTTCACCCCTGAGTTTCATTGCATTCAGGACGTGGGTGGTTACTTTACGAACCTGAGAATGAACTGACATGTTAGATTGAATTTATTATTGTTTTATCCGACAAAGCTACAAATAAGATTGATTTACAATGAAGAATGCCTCGTAATTTCCTTAATCCTGCCTTTTTGTCACAAAAACCTGTAAAAAACAGACTGTAAAATGTGGCGATCCGTGCCAATATATCATTTTAACCACTGATATCAGGAGTGGCACAATGATTGTTTGTATGACACGACACCGTGATTCAAACTGAAAATTATTAACATAAAAATAAAGATAGAAAATGGCTAAGATAATTGGAATAGATCTGGGGACAACGAATTCGTGTGTTGCCGTAATGGAAGGTAACGAGCCGGTTGTGATCCCTAATAGTGAAGGAAAAAGAACCACACCGTCTGTGGTAGCCTTCGTAGGAAATGGTGAACGGAAAGTAGGGGATCCTGCCAAACGTCAGGCCATTACAAACCCCACAAAAACAATTTCTTCCATAAAGCGGTTTATGGGAGAACCTTTTAGTGCCGTTTCAAAAGAGGTGGGCAGGGTGCCTTATAAGGTAGTGAAAGGGGAAAATAACACACCTCGTGTCCAGATTGATGACAGAAAATTTTCACCACAGGAGATCTCTGCAATGGTTCTTCAAAAAATGAAAAAAACAGCAGAAGATTATCTGGGACAGGAAGTAACAGAAGCGGTTATCACCGTCCCTGCATACTTCAATGACTCACAGAGACAGGCAACCAAGGAGGCAGGTGAAATTTCAGGTCTTAAAGTGAAACGGATCATCAATGAACCAACAGCGGCTTCCCTGGCTTATGGGTTGGATAAAAAAGAAAAAGACCAGAAGATCGCTGTGTTCGACCTTGGCGGAGGCACCTTCGATATTTCAATCCTTGAATTGGGAGACGGTGTTTTTGAAGTAAAATCAACAAATGGGAACACCCACCTGGGAGGAGATGACTTTGACCAGTCCATTATTAACTGGCTGGCCGAGGGTTTCCTGAAAGAAGAGAACATTGACCTGAGAAAGGACCCTATGGCGTTACAAAGGTTGAAAGAAGCTGCTGAAAAAGCAAAGATTGAACTTTCAAGCTCCACCTCTACCGAAATCAACCTGCCTTACATCATGCCTGTTGACGGCATACCGAAGCACCTGGTTAAAACCTTGTCACGTGCACATTTTGAAAAAATCTCAGACAGTCTTTTCCAGTCAGTAACAGGCCCCTGTAAAACAGCATTAAAAGATGCAGGATTAAAGCCCGCAGATATTGATGAAGTTCTTCTGGTAGGAGGTTCCACAAGAATTCCTGCTATCCAGAATATCGTAAAAAATATCTTTGGGAAAGCTCCTTCAAAAGGAGTGAATCCTGACGAGGTTGTGGCTATCGGAGCAGCCATTCAGGGTGGTGTATTGACGGGTGAAGTAAAAGATGTATTGCTTTTGGATGTAACGCCCCTGTCACTGGGTATCGAAACCCTGGGAGGTGTCATGACAAAATTGATCGAATCCAATACAACCATTCCAACCAAAAAGACCGAATCTTTTACAACGGCTGCAGACAACCAGCCTTCAGTGGAAATTCACGTTCTTCAGGGTGAAAGACCAATGGCTTCAGGAAATAAAACCATTGGCAGGTTCCATCTCGATGGCATCCCGCCCGCACCAAGGGGGATCCCTCAGGTAGAGGTCGTGTTTGATATCGATGCAAACGGGATCCTGAATGTATCTGCAAAGGATAAAGGAACCGGGAAAGAACAGAAAATCAGAATTGAAGCTTCTTCGGGATTAACAGACGAGGAAATCAACAGGATGAAGGAAGAAGCCAAAGCCAATGAATCTGCAGATAAGGAAGCCCGCGATCTGGTGGATAAGGTGAATGCCGCTGACAGCCTTATTTTTCAAACAGAGAAACAACTCAGGGAATTTGGCGACAAACTTCCTGAAAATAAGAAAGAACCTATTGAGAAAGCCCTTTCAACTCTGAAAGAAGCTCATAAAAATAAAGACCTGGAAGCCATTGATAAAGCCACGGCCGAACTCAATACCCTTTGGCAGGCTGCCTCAGAAGAAATGTACAAAGCAGGCCAGGCCGGACAAACCGGTGAGCAGGCACAAGACCCGGAAGGTGAAGGTGAACAAACCAGGGGGAAAACCAAAGATGATGAAGTAACCGATGTTGATTTTGAGGAAGTAAAATAATCCCTTCTTGAAAAAAAAAGAAGCTCCGGGGTTCCGGAGCTTTTTTTGTTTTTGTAAATTTATATGGTGAAACAGTGGTGCCCGGTAAAAACCGAAGATTAAATAATTACTTTTAAACCCGAAGATGAGATATTTGTACTTCGCAATAGTGTTAGTGACCACCGCTCCGGCCCTGCTCCGGTCACAGGTTGCGGCCAACCCTCAGGATACCCTTTTCAACCAGGTGGATGAGAATGGTTTAAAACAGGGATTCTGGAAAAAACACTATGATAATGGCACAGTCAAATATACCGGTCAGTTCAAAGACAACAAACCGGTGGGTACGTTCCGCAGATACTATGATAATAAAGCCCTTCAGTCTGTGATGGACTACAGGCCATCCAGCAAAACAGCTTATACCAGGTTTTATTATGAGAATGGGCAAATGGCTGCGGAAGGAGTGTATCTGGGTACAAAAAAAGACAGTACCTGGAAATACTACTCTTATTATGGGGGATACATATCTTATCAGGAATCCTACAAAAACGGAATAAAGAACGGTGTCTCCCGCAAGTTTCATAAAAATGGTCAAATCTCCGAAGAACTTGACTGGAAAAATGACAAGAAACACGGCTCCTGGAAGGTCTGGTTTCCAAATGGGGCTTTGCATATGGAAACTACCTACAATATGGGCAACATCGAAGGTTCCTTTGAATCTTACCTTCCCGGGGGGGGGAAAGAAATTACAGGGCAATACATTAATAACAGGCGCCATGGCGTCTGGTCCTATTACGATAATGCTGCAAAAACCGAAAAGAAGATAATATATATCAATGGTATCGCTGAGAATCAGGAAGAAATAAATAAGTCCTTTGAGGAAGCCATGAAAAAGTATGAACAAAACAAGGGGAAATTCAAGGAACCCGATATCGGTGATATCCAGTATATTAGACATTAATTCTACCCGGGCATCAAATGTATCGTCCCAGGGTTCGCCGGCACATCTGTTTTTCAATCTTTAATTCACCCTTCTGTATGATGCCGGCCAGGGAATAAAGCTAATACTAATAAGGCCTTGAAAGAAAAACTATCATTATATGAACTGAATTGTAAGGTCAGGGACCTGGTAAAAAGCTCTTTTCAAAACCCGGTATGGGTTGTAGCAGAAATAAATGAATTATCCGTTAACAATCGCGGACATTGCTACCTTGAGCTTATTGAAAAGGATCCTTCAAATGATACCATATTGGCCCGGAGCCGTGGCACCATATGGGCAGGCACTTTCAGGTCACTGAAATCCTTTTTTGAAACCACCACCGGCCGTCGCTTTTCAACCGGACTGAAGGTACTGATACTTGCACGTGCTGATTTCCATGAATTGTATGGGTTTTCTCTGAATATCAAAGACATTGATCCTGCTTATACCCTTGGGGACCTGGCCAAACAACGCAAAGAAACTATTGATAAACTGAAAGCAGAGGGTGTTTTCTCAATGAACAGGGAACTGGATTTCCCCGTGCTGCCAAACCGGATTGCTCTGATCTCCTCGAGAACGGCAGCCGGATATGAAGATTTTGTCAAGCAACTAATACACAATCAATTCGGATATGGATTCAGGGTCACACTGTTTCAGGTACTGTTGCAGGGTGCCGAAGCTTCCGGATCCATTATCAATGCACTTGATGAAATTTATGGCCGGGAAAATGAATTTGATGTTGTGGTCATCGTAAGGGGTGGCGGATCGCAAGCCGACCTGAGTGTGTTTGATGATTATTCGCTGACCAGCCACCTGGCACAATTTCCTCTTCCCGTTCTGACCGGTATCGGACACGAAAGAGACGAATCAATAGCCGACATGGTATCTTCTAAAACTCTGAAAACCCCTACTGCAGTGGCGGAATATCTGGTGGCCCGGCTATATGACCTCGAAGCATACACCAACAGCCTGTCATCCGGTATTCTTGACGGGATCAACAACATATTGATAACGGAAGCCGGAGTCATAGAATCTCTGAGTACCGGTCTGAAAATGACGGTTCAGAACCTGATCCATGAAAACGCCTATCTTCTCGGGCAGACAATCACACAACTGAAACATCAGATCATGCTGTATATGCGTGATCAGGATCAGTTGCTAAAAAACATGAAGACACAGATTCAGAACCTGTTTGATGCCACCCAAAACTCCAGGTTATATTACTTACGGAAAATCTCCGTCAATTTAGAACATAAATGCCTGCAGTTTATTGGAATACAGAACCACAAGCTGCAGATGTATGATAAATCAATCAGCCTGCTGGATCCTGAATTGGTTTTGCAAAGAGGCTACAGTATAACATCCCAGCATGGGAAAGCCATTAAGAATGTTCACGACCTGGATCCCGGATCTCCAATCCACACCAGGTATGCAAATGGAACTTCCATCAGTGACATCCGGGAGATCAAATCATCAAATAAAAAACTTTCCTAATAGGAATTCATATCCTATATTTACCAACCGGAATCCCTGACTTGTATGAAAAACCCGCTTAAATTATTGTTTCTCGCCACCCTGGTGTTCTGGTCTCTGACAACCGGATATGGGCAGACACTGAATGTGGATTCTTTACTGGATGTAGCTGAATCTGTTGATGACAGCTCCCGTGTCTGTATATATATAACCCTTGCCAGGCATTACCAGCTAACTTCAATTGTTGAGAGTCTGAAATATGCCGAAATGGCCTATGCGCTCAGCAAAGAAAATAACATGATCTGGGGAATGGCTGAGGCTGAAAACAGGATGGGGAATGTATATTATTTTCTCGCCGACTACATTAAAGCACTTGACTATTACTTTAAATCCCTTGAAAAACGCGAACTCATTGGCGACCAATATGGCGTTGCCGGCTCTTACAACAATATTGCACTCATTTACCTTGAATACCAGAACTACCCCAGGGCCATTGAATATATTGAGAAATCATTGTCGATTCATGAAGATGATCTTGAAGGGAAAGCGATCAACCTGAACAACCTGGGGGTAATTTATGCCGAGCTGAAAGATTCGGCTAAAGCCCTGGAATATTGCAGGCAAACCCTGGAGATCCATGAACAACTTAATAATCCGGAAGGGAAAGCCGATGTCAATAATAATATAGCCGATCTTTATAAGGAGTTTCACGTTCTTGATAAGGCCAGGAAATATCAGGAAGATGCACTCAGAATTTATGAACAGTCCGGAAACACCTCAGGAATCGCATTTTCGAAATTGAACCTCGGTGAGATCCTTCTGCTTGAGAATAAGCTTGATGAAGGGTATGTCCAACTCACTGAAGCGCTCCCAATAGCCAGGAAACTGATGGCCAGAGAATTACTCTCCAGTATCCATAAGCATCTTTCCGAGTATTATGAGTACACACAGGATCCAAAAAATGCACTTGAACAATTTGAATTATACACCACCTACCAGGATACTATATTTGAGCAATCTTCTGATGAACAAACCCTTGAACTGCAAATGAAATTTGATACCGAAAACCAATTCAGGGAAATAGAAGTTCTGAGCATGGATAAAAAACTGCATCAAATCCAATTCAGAAAACAAAAAAATCTGGGAATATTCCTCATTCTCATAGCAGGGATCTCCTTTGGACTGATCATACTTATTAACATCATCATACAATTCAGAAATACTGCAGGTCAGTTAACACGTGAGAAAAATGTTGAACTTTTCTATTCTAATAAAGAACTGAAACAGACCGAAACTGAATTGCGCAACTTAAACCAGGCCAAAGACAAATTTTTCTCTATTATCGCACACGACCTTATCAGTCCTTTTAATTCATTTTTGGGTCTTTCTGAGGTTCTGTTCACAAACATTCAAACACTTACAGTTGAAGAAACCAGGAAATATGCCTCCTGGATTTTCTCCTCAGCAACAAACCTGTACAACCTGGTAGAAGATCTCCTGCAATGGTCGCAGGCACAAACCGGAAAACTCAACTATCTGCCAAAAGAAATGTTGTTGATTGAATCTGTCGATTCCGTCTATTCCCTGATGGAACCACAAGCAAGGGAAAAAAACATACAAATATCACACAACATTCAGAAAGACCTGAAGATCTATGCCGACGCAAATATCATTTTGACCGTGTTAAGGAACCTGGTTGGAAATGCTATAAAATTCAGCAAACCTGATGGCATCATATCTATAGGCGGCACACTGAAGGAAGACATGGTAGTGGTTTCGGTCAGTGATAAAGGCGTGGGTATTGAGAAAGAAATGCAATCAAAATTATTCCAACTTGATCACAGTTGTTCCACTAAAGGCACTGCAGATGAAGTGGGCACCGGCCTGGGATTGATCCTGTGCCATGAGTTTGTTGAAGTGATGGGTGGTGAGATTGAAGTGGAAAGTGACATTGGGAAAGGATCCACTTTCAGGTTTACTGTTCCGAATATGGCACGAAAAACTGACAAATAATCATGTTACGACTTCCATATATATTTCTTCTCGGAATGGTTTTGATCCAGCATCCTTATGAATTGTATGCCAGGGAGGAAGTGGATACATTGAATGAAATCATCTCCTCTGTAAATGATCCGGAAAAGATCAAAGCACTCAACAAGCTGGCAGACAAATACATGGAATCTTCATTGGAAAAAAGCCTGAGCTTTGCCAACCAGGCACTTGAGATCGCAGAAAAAATTCAGGACAAACAGATCATCGCAGATTGCTACCGGAAAATCGGCTCCATTTATTATGAAGTTGAAATGTATAAGGAAGCCCTGGTCTATTATGAAATGGAACAGGATCTGAGGTTGGATCTGCAAAACCGGGGGGATATGGAAGAAACCTATAACCTTCTCGGGAACGTTCATTTTGCCCTGGGTGATACCGCTCTTGCCCTGAAACTGCTGGGCAAATCTATTACTATCAGTAAGTCACTAAACAACACCCATAACCTGGGTATCCGCCATTATAACATAGGAAAACTCCTTGTACAAAACCATGACCCTGACAGT
Organism: uncultured Rikenellaceae bacterium; assembly: GCA_964403185.1. Classification (GTDB taxonomy): domain Bacteria; phylum Bacteroidota; class Bacteroidia; order Bacteroidales; family VadinHA17; genus CAYOFK01. The sequence continues at coordinate 20,220 of CAYOFK010000008.1, forward strand.
GCCTTCTATCACTTTGAGTCCGGACTGGAAATATTCAGAGCTGCATCTGACAGTTTAAGCCAGATCCGGACCCTTGTTGCTTTAGGCCAGATCAGGCAAAGTAAAAACGACTACATGGGTTCGCGGAAATATTTTTCCCGGGCACTCACCCTGGCATCCAAGAAAAACCTGGACTATGAAATGGCCTATATTGCCTACAATGTCGCTCTTTCTTTTAGTGAAACTCCATTGGCTGCTCAACACCTCAGGCTTACTTTGTCACTTTGTGAAGAAAATAATTTTTATGACCTGGCCTCACTTGCAAATAACAGATTGGCTGAATTTTCGGTAAAAAACGGCAATTATTCAGAGGCATTGAGCTTAAAGAAAGTGGCCTATGCATATAAAGATTCATTGCGCCTCAACGAACTTCAAAGCAAAGTTAACTTTCTTGGAATGAAGTACGATTATGATCTGAAACAGCGCGAACTCGAAGTCCTCCGGCTCGAAAATGATATACAGAAAACCAATCTTGTACGTCAACAAAGACAGAGACAATTCACCATGATCATCATCATTATATTACTGGTCGCAATTGTCATAAGTATCAGGGTATTCCTGATGCGGAAAAAAATGGTGAAATCGATGGAAAACAAAAGAAAACAACTGGAGGAATCTCACAAGGAACTGCTGCAATCTGAACAAAATCTGAAGAATCTGAATGATACCAAAAACAAACTTTTTTCTATTCTGGCCCACGACCTGATCAATCCGTTTAATGCACTGCTGGGATTTGCTACAATGCTTAACGAAGGCTCCCAATCCCTTAATAAGGAAGAAATAAAACAGTACAGCACTATCATTTACAGAACTGCTAAAAGCCTTTTCCAATTATTGGAAAACCTGTTGCAATGGAGCCGGTGCCAAACAGGTAAAATTGTGCTGCAAAAAGAACCGATCGATTTAAATAAACTGGTTTCAAATATCCTCTCTGTATCCCAGGTGGTTGCAGATAAAAAGAAAATAGGGATCTCATCTTCATTTGAATTAAAAATGGAGGTAAGTGCAGATCCAAATCTGATAGGTATAGCACTGCGTAACCTGATACAAAATGCCATCAAATTCACTCCGGAAAAGAAATCCATCCGGGTCCGTACAGGATCAGATAACGGATTGTGTTTTATTGAAGTTCAGGATACAGGAACAGGCATCAGTCAGGAAGATCAAAAGAAACTGTTCAGAACCGACTTGCACTTCACTACCAAAGGGACCTCCGATGAACAGGGAACAGGTTTGGGACTGATCATTGCAAAAGAGTTTGTTGAACTCAATGGCGGTTTACTGAAAGTTGATAGTGTTCCCGGAAAAGGCAGTACCTTTACCATTGAACTGCCACGTTACTAGTCATTTGCCAAAGGCCAAAGGGGACCGGAAACCTTCCGGCGTCCGCAGATCCCTGCCTGCCGACAGGCACGGCTGGAAGTGCTGATGGGAAAGTTGAAGAGAAGGGGGGCGAAGGTCAAAAGTGATATCGTTTTAATTTATTTTATTTACTGAATATTTACCCCTTGTTTCATGCCTTACTCAATACGGCACTATTATTACCTTCATTATTGCAGAAGCGAAAAAAATTCTTACTATTTTTACTCCAATTAGTAAAAGATAAAACTTCAGACCCTGTGGAAACCGGGTAGTTACAAATTAATTAATGGCAGAGAAAGAAATAAAATACAGTGAAGCATTGCAGGAAATGGAAAAGATCCTGAAAAAGATTGAAAATGAAGAACTGGATGTTGATGAATTGTCCGTAACTGTAAAACGGGTGGCATACCTGATGAAAGTTTGCCGGAATAAACTTAAAAAGACCGAAGCTGAGGTTGAACACATCCTTGAGAATCTCGACAAAGAAGAAAATTCCTGATGAGTTTTAATCCGTGCCTTTCAGCAAGGGACATTTCTCAAATTCAGATGTTCCCCTTGCATATTTATTAGCTGAACCGCACACTACTTTTTCTTAATATATATTTTATGGGGTTCAAGCATGCGCTCAGGATCCAGTATGAAATCAAGCTCCTTTTTGGTGAGCAGGCCCTTTTCAAGTACCAATTCATAAACACCCCTGTTTGATTCAAGTGCCTCACTGGCAAGTTTTGTGCAAATTTCATATCCCAGAACCGGATTTAAAGCTGTAACCAGTCCAATGCTATTCTGGACCATTTGCCGGCATACATCAATATTCGCTGTAATGCCAACCACACACCTGGTCCTCAATGTAGCCATACCGCTCTTAAGCATCTCAATGGATTCAAACAGACTTTGAACAATTACAGGTTCCATGACATTCAGTTCTAACTGCCCGGCTTCAGCCGCCATACTCACTGTCAGATCATTACCAATAACCTTAAATGCAATCTGGTTTACTACTTCAGGAATTACAGGATTCACTTTCCCTGGCATGATAGAAGAACCAGGTTGCATCGGCGGCAGATTAATTTCATTGAAGCCTGTGCGTGGCCCTGAGGATAATAAACGCAAATCATTGGATATTTTTGACAGTTTTATAGCCAATCTCTTTATGGCAGATGAATACATTACAAAGGCACCGGTATCCTGAGTGGCTTCCAGTAAATTCCTGGCATTCTCAACCGGCAGTTTTGTGATCTTCTGCAAATGCTGAATGGCCTTCTCAGCATATTCCGGATCTGCATTTATACCAGTCCCGATAGCCGTTCCACCCAGATTTACTTCCAGGAATAAGCTGACATTCTCATCAAGGCGCTGGACTTCTTCATCAAGGGTTGTGGCATAGACTTCAAATGTTTGACCAAGAGTCATTGGAACGGCATCCTGAAGTTGGGTGCGTCCCATTTTTAACACCCTTGCAAATTCCATTGCCTTCTTCCTGAATGCCCCAATGAGTTTCTCCAGTTCAGTGATCAGGGAATCATTACTGTTGATGAGCGCAATTTTAATGGCTGTGGGATATACATCATTGGTTGACTGGGAAAGGTTTACATGATTATTTGGATGGCAATACCGGTACTCACCCTTCTCATATCCCAATATCTCAAGAGCCCTGTTTGCAATCACCTCGTTGGCATTCATATTGGTGGATGTTCCGGCTCCGCCCTGGATCATATCCACTACAAAGTGGAATTGATATCTTCCTGCCAGGATCTCATCACAAGCCTGAATTATGGCATGATAAACATCCTCCTTCAACAATCCCAGTTCGTAGTTTGCTTCGGCAGCAGCCTTTTTTACAGTAATGAGAGCCTGAATAAGCCTGGGATAAAAATTCAGGGTAACACCGGAAATATTAAAATTTTCTATGGCCCGGAGGGTTTGAATGCCATAGTAGCTTTCATAGGGTACTTCCCGGTTGCCAAGAAGATCATGCTCCTGCCGCGTCCGGCCTGATTCATACTGAGCAGCCGAATTGATAATTCTCAGGTTCGCATACCGCATTCTGCGGGATACAATGGAAATGATATTTGAAAAAATCTTAACCGCCTGTGGTCCGTTTTCAACAAAAAACGGTCTTTTCAATGCAAATACCCTGGTGGGAACAATGGCTCTTGCCGAGGTCGAATGCACACTCTGTTCATCCCAGGATCCCTCCCCAAGAAAATCTCCCGGGGAAAAACTGGCCAGACGCTTCTCCTGTCCGTTTTCAGTTGCCTTAAACAATTCAACGGTACCATCATAAATAATGAAAATGTGCCGCCTGGGGCTGTTCTCCGCAAACAACAACGTCCCGGGGGCATAATCGATTTCTTCCAGGTTTTTACACAGATCCTTTAACTCCGTTGGATCCAACCCCCGGAACAAATCCACATTTTGTATAAATTCAACGATTTTTGACTGCTCCATAGATTCATTATATTAATGTAAATGTACCAGGAATGATAAAAGTGCCTGATAACACAAGCTTTCAGACTTTTGCTACCCACTGCCCAGATGATACCTGGCCAGATCCTGAATGGGCGATTTTAATATCCTGGTTACACGAACCCCCTTATTCGAGGCAACCTCATTTAATATCTCCGAGAAATACCAGGCCACCGACCCAAGGAGTCTCACTTCTTTCGTTTGCCAGTCTTGATAAGAACCAAGCTGGTAGTTGAACATTTTGATAAAAGACTCTTCAACCAGGTTCCGCAGGTATGGTTCTTTAATCCGTTCAAGAATAAAAGCTGTGAAAGTGGCGAGATACTGATTTGGCCGTTCACCAGAATACACTTTCGCTTTTATTGTTTCAACATCTTCCTGAAACCTGCTGGAAAATACTTTCTGTAAAAGGGCCGGAAACTCATTGTTAAGGAACCCTTGCAGAAGCCTCTTCCCCAGAACAGCACCACTGCCCTCGTCACCGAGGATATAACCCAGAGCAGCGGTTTTGTTCAGAATCCCGCTGCCATTATATTCACAACTACTGGCCCCGGTCCCTAATATGATGGCAATTCCGGTATCCTTATGAAACAAGGCCCTGGCTGCTCCCAGGACATCACCTGAAACCTCTATTTGTGCATTATTGAAAACCGGGACCAGGCCATCTTTTATGATCTGCTCATGAAAGGAAGTGGAACATCCTGCCCCGTAAAAGAATACTTTTTGTATTTCTGAGACCGGAAGATCATGAACCAAACTCATGTTTAATTCATCCGTAATCCTTACCGCATCTACATAAAACGGATTAAATCCAATGGTGTCAAACAATCTGGTTTGACCGTTATTTCCAACATACAACCAGTGTGTTTTTGTGGATCCGCTGTCAGCAATAAGTATCATAAAATAGTTCCGGTTTCAGCCAGGAAAAATGATTGTCAGCAACTCCATAAACTCTTTCAACAATGCTTCCCGGATCAATTTACAGGAAGATAAAATATGGATGCAAACCATCCCAATTGTAAAACTTAAAGGTATTTAGCCATAAGATTCAAAAGATCGAGAGGTTTTATGGGCTTGGATATATAATCATCACATCCTGCTTCCAGGGCCTTCTCACGATCCTGGCTCATTGCATATGCAGTTTGGGCAATGACCGGGATATCCGGTTTGATCTTTTTCATTATCCTGGTAGCCTCATATCCATCCATCTCTGGAATTTGCATATCCATTAATACAAAATTGATCTGCTTTCTACGCTTGAAAAGTTCCACGGCCCTGATGCCGGTTTCGGCCCAGAATATCTTCGCCCTGGTCTTTGATAACATGGCTTTAATAAATTCGAAGTTCGATACATTGTCTTCAACTACAAGAATGGCCTTGTTCTTCCATTGGAACACATGTTTCCGCTCATCAAACTCCGTTGTTGATTCAACGGCCGAAACAGTTACAGGATGATAAGGTAAGGTGAAGAAAAACTCGGATCCGCGTCCCTCCCGGGATTCTACCCAGATCTCTCCGCCCATCAGTTCAACGAGGCTCTTTGAAACCGGAAGGCCCAGGCCTGTGCCACCATATTTCCTCACTGACGATCCATCCATCTGCCTGAACCGGTCAAAAATAATCTCCAGGTTTGATTCCGGAATTCCGATGCCCGTATCTTTTATATAAAATTTCAGATGTTTATTTTTTTCAAGGCTGCATCCCCAGGTAATGAATCCTTTAGGGGTAAACTTGATGGCATTGCCCAAAAGATTTGACAGAACCTGACGCAATCTGAATTCATCGGCCTTGATCATAACTTCAGGATTAATAGTGGTATCCAACACAACCCTGATGGGTTTTTCTGATTTTTTCCCCTCCTCTTCGAAATACAATTGCAGCTCTTTCATGATATCGAATGGCTTGCAAATATCCTCGGCAATTTTAGTTTGTCCGGCTTCAATTTTAGCCAGATCAATGATGTCATCAATCAGGTTTGAAAGAGTATTGCAACTGTTATTAATAATTTTAAAATACTCTTCCCTTTCCGGCTCTGAAACATCTGTGGTTCTTAATATCTCTGAGAACCCTACAATGGCATTCATTGGAGTCCTTATTTCATGCGACATATTGGCCAGGAAAGCTGTTTTCAGACGGTCGGCTTCCTCAGCTTTTAGCTTCGCATTCAGCAGTTCTGTTTCGGTGTGCTTTCGCTCTGTGATGTCCTCTTTAATGGCCACGAAGTGGGTAACCTCCCCCTTCTCGTTCTTAACCGCTGAGATGGAAGCCTTTTCCCAGAAAAGTTTCCCATTCTTTTTCTTATTCTGAATCTCCCCTGTCCATTCACCGCCATTTATCAATTGATACCATAGTTCCTCATAAACCTCAGGACCAGTTTTGCCTGATTTGAGTATGGATGGTTTTTTGCCATATACTTCCTCCAGGGTATAGCCGGTGACCTCAGTAAATTTCGGATTCACATATTCAATACTACCCGCAGTGTTTGTTATAAGAACACTTACCGGAGAGCTTGCAATGGCTTGCGATAATACCCGGATCTGCTTCTCGGTGTGAATACGTTCGGAAAGATCGATAATGGAAATGAGAACCGTATCCCAGGTCCGTTCCTTGCCTGGTAAGATCACTGATTTAATGATCCCGTGTTTTCTCAGGCCTGACTCAGTAACAAATACGGTTTCTTCTTCAAATACAGTTTCTTTTCTCCAAAAGGCATCCATCATCCGTATTCTCGTTGCCAGCAGTTCTTCACTTCCGGGATAGAGATACAGTTTCTCAAATTGCTTAATGCTCTCAACTCCGAAAAACTGCAGGGCGCCCTGATTTGAATACAGCAAGCGAATGTGAATGAAACATTTCTTCAACTCCTCAGGATGTTCCTTAAAATAATTATTAATATCTGTAATCCCCTTTTTCTTCAGTTCTGTAAATGTATCCCTCACGAAAGAAAGATCCTCCTCTACCAGAGGAATAGGAAAATATTCAAGCACTGTTTTAAGTTGCATCTCCCTCTCTATCAGGTCATTTTCATATTTTTTCTGCTGAGTAATATCCCTGAAAAAATACCAGAATCCACTGCTTTCCTTTTGGGATGCCTGCCGGAGATAACAACGCATTTCCACAGGAATTACAGAACCTGATCTTTTAATGATCTCCAACTCAAAAGAGTCAGAATGACCTCTTTTTAAAACCTGATTTTTCCTTATCAGTTCTTCAGTGTCTTCCCATCCTTCAGCAATGAGTGACTGCAGGTTTTTTCCCTGCAATTGGTGGTCTGTATATCCTGATAATTTCCGGAAGGCCTGATTGCTTTCGATGATCCGGTTCCCGATATCCACCGCCACAACTGCTTCCAGCATGTCCTCATGAAGTTCGCGATACCTGCGTTCAGATTCTGTTATTTCCTGGTGGGACAGCACCCTTTTGCCACCGGGAGATGATTGAACCATCCCTTTATTTTTTTCTTCCGGGGGCCCGAAGTTTTTCAATCTGGCAAACCTGGCCAGTGCATCCAGGAGTGGCTTCTCCTCATCCAGAGGAAAACAGTACCATACCTGAGGCAACCTCAGCAGTTCATCACAATCCTGATTGCCCTGGTCAGAATAGAATATGACAGGAACGGTAAGATTATCCTCCGGAAGGGAAGCAAAAACCTGGGTCAGAAGATCCCTCTGATTGGTGTTGACCAGCAGAACATCCGGCAAGTCATTTTTGATTTTTCGTAAAAGTTCTTCTGCCTTATGAGCTTTCAATACTTCAAAAAAATACTCCTTTCCGGAAATCCGTTTGTTCAATAGTGCCTGATTCCTGCCGGAGGGTTCAATCCCCAGAATATAAAATCTACTATCCATGCTTTATGCCTGTGAACTGTAACAAAATATGACCTTTATTACCACTTTATTAAAATCGGCTTTAAAGTTAGGGTTTTTTCCTGTTTTGTGCGGTTTTTAAAGGCGTAATAATAATCCGGGTTTACAGAAAGAAAATCAGGTTAATAAAACCATTGTTCATCGGGTTCAATTGTAAATACAAGAAGCCGGGTTGTTCCCCGGCTTCCTGCTTCATACCCTAAAAATTAAACCTAAAAATTTACGCTAAACCTGCCCATCCAGTGATATTTATTCTCAATATTACCCAAAGCAGACTGAACGCAACTGAAAAAATTTAATTGATCTAATGTACTGATTTATTATGAAACGACCAAATTATTATCCCTGAAAAAATTAAAACCGCAGGCTGATCCCAGCCAGGAAATGCCTCCCTGCCTGAGGGAAATAGCCGTCATATATCAGTTCCTCTCCGCCATAGTAATATCTGTAAATCCATGCATTCGACTCATACAACTGGTTGAACAGGTTGTTGACCATAAGCTTTAATTCAAATGCCTTTATGACTCCTGGCCTTATTGTATAGCCAATTACCAGATCGTTTACAAAATAAGGGTCCAGCACTCTGTTTGAATTCGAAGTATTGTCAATATATTGCCTGCCGGTAAATTTTGAAATGAAATTGAAAAAAAGATCTTTGCCCGGAGCAAATGAAACGGTGCTGCCAAAAATAATGTCCGGTGAAAAGGAAATATCGGTGGTCCCCAGTGCTTCCGTCCGCTGAATGCCCGTATCAAAATCATCAACATATGCAACAAAATCCCTTATCTTATTCTGACTTAATGACAGATTAAAATTCCAGCTCAATGCCTTTGTGAATTTTATGCCGGTTTGAATCTCAATGCCATACCTGTAACTTTTCTCTACATTAGTCATAACCGGCGCTCCCACATCATTGATCTCTCCGGTCAGAACCAATTGGTCTGAATAGTCCATATAATAAAGATTCACCTCCATTCCTGTGGTTCTTGATTTCAATCTGTATCCCAATTCATAATCCTTCATGTGCTCAGGAGTTGGGAGGGGCTTTGACGGATCAGAATCAATAAAATTGTAGCGGTTTGGTTCCCTGTTTCCTATTGAAAATGAAAAATAAAGGTCGTGGATTCCAGGAAAACTGTAATTAATCCCGATTTTTGGATTGATGAATGCAAAATGATGCGATTGATCCAGGACTCTCTGGTCATCATCCACTCCGCTCAAATCATATCCAATATTTCTAAACTGCAGGTCCCCGAAGAAAGACCAGGTATTGTTCAGGGTATAGTGTAATTTCCCGAAAACATTAAAATCCCTCTTTAAGGCATCATTCCTGTACCACTCATGATTATAGCCCCCTTTTTCAGTGATCTGCATCCACACGACCTTGCCGAAATGATAACCCACATAATTGTTCCATGCTCCTCCTAAAGTAAACTCCGTTTTATTTTTTTTGTAATTTAAGGAGTAAGTGATTCCCGTGAAGAAATTATCCAGCCATTTTTGCCTGATCAGGTCCGAATTTGTTATGGTATCCTGACCTGTAATAACATCATCCAGTCCATATTCTGACAGTTCCTGGTCCTCTTTGTACTGCTCATAGAATCCGCGCCCCCAGGTATGGTGAATGGCCAGATTGAGATTCAGGAATGCTCCCAGTTCCCTGGAATAAAATGCCTGAAAATGGTCCTGCCGGTAGTTGTCAGTTTCATTCTCATAAAAACCCTCATTACCGTCTGAATCGGTGTACATACCCATTCCGTTATACCTCCTGTTGACTGTGAGCATATAACCAGGCACCCCATCCCACGATTGATAGGTTTTTTCATACCCGCGGAAGTACAGGATCTTGATCAGGTCGCCTTCCCCATGGTAGGCTCCCGAAAGGCTCATTGAGCTCAAATCAGCAGAGGCCCGTTCTATATATCCGTCCGAGTCAATCTTTGATACCCTGGCATCAAAAACAAACTTGTTATTTATCAATCCGGTCCCCATTACAATAGTTCTTTTAAAAGTATTGAACGACCCGTAAGAGGTGTTTATCTCAACATTCGGTTCCTTCTTTAAGGTAAATGTCTGAAGATTCACAGATGCTCCAAAAGCTCCGGCGCCGTTTGTTGACGTACCCACTCCTCTTTGAACCTGGATATTTTCCACCGATGAAGCAAAATCCGGAAGGTCCACCCACCAGGTCCCGTGAGATTCCGAATCATTAATGGGAATGCCGTTTACAGTGATATTTATCCGCGTAATATCTGAGCCCCGTATCCTGAAGCTTGTGTAACCAATACCGTTTCCCGCATCCGATGTAACCACCAGTGAGGGAGTCTGGTTCAGAATGTACGGGATGTCCTGCCCCATGTTGATTTTCTCTATCGACTCCCTGTTGATATTTGTATGCGCTACAGGGGTTTTATCCTGAACCCGTGTGGCGGTAACCAGTACCTCTTCCGCGAGTATGGAAGTATTCTGCAGAACAATTTCTAGATGCAAAGACTCCCATACCTCAATTTTCCGGACATGAGTTTCGTAACCAATAAAGGACACCCTGATATGATAGGTGCCGGGTTTGATCTTATTGAATACAAAGCCACCCTCAATGCCGGTAAC
>CAYOFK010000009.1:0-10038 GCA_964403185.1 uncultured Rikenellaceae bacterium
ATAACACTCCGTCGGCCCGCTCTAAGCGGTCCGACGGATATAGGCTGAGGCGAAGGTGAAGGCTGAGGAAAAGCCAATGTAGATCGACTATGTAAGCATGTTTCGCCCCTTCAGGGCTACCAAAGCTGAACCGCTAAGCGCTTTCAAAGCGCTAAGCGGTTTTTCACACTTGCCAAAGTTCAATAGTGGCAGAAGTGAGGAATCTCCCGGCAGTTACTTTTTATTTCCTTCCACAGAGATGAGGCTTTCCCACATATCCTTCGCCTGTCAGAATGTGGTACTCCTCCTTTAACTCAGAAGGTTGAATTCGTCTGACCACCAAGCATGGGAATATGTGGGCTGTCCCCATGGTTATTATATTTCGCCCCTTCAGGGTTACCAAAGCTGAACCGCTAAGCGCTTTCAAAGCGCTAAGCGGTTTTTCACACTTGCCAAAGTTCAATAGTGGCAGAAGTGAGGAATCTCCCGGCAGTTACTTTTTATTTCCTTCCACAGAGATGAGGCTTTCCCACATATCCTTCGCCTGTCAGAATGTGGTACTCCTCCTTTAACTCAGAAGGTTGAATTCGTCTGACCACCAAGCATGGGAATGTGTGCAGGCAAACCGGGCTGATGAATAATTGGTATTTACATTTGGTGTTCCGCGTTCCATCACGGACCGGGAAGAAATATAAGAGTATCGGCCACTACTGAAGCGGCGGCAAAAAATCCCAGTGCACCACCCTGCATGTTGGTTATTACATTGGCCGGCAGCACATCAAACACCCCCCCCTTCCATTCGGTTTCCATCATGAGTGAGCGCAAAAAGCTTTGATGGCCGGCCGAAAGTGACAGTTTTCTTTTATAGACAATAGTTCCAACAGGAAATACCACCCGTTCATCATCCGGTTTAAAAAGTTCATTTACATCGATGCTTTTCAGGGTATAATAACGGATCCAGGCCCTGGCTTCCTCCTGTTGACCGGCCGGAACAAGATGGGACCAGTCGAGGTAGATCTGCATCATCGAAGGTTCGGAACTCTCCAGGTAAATAAACTCATAAAGATTCTCATTTTCAGGAGTTTGCCTGTAAGCCAACAGGTCCATCGGTCCAACCGGGACCATTTCAGCCCCGATACTCATGAACTCAGAATTGCCTGTTTTAATATAAAGATAATAGGCTTTGCCCACCACGCCCTGTACGGTTGAATCGGTATAATACCGGCCTGAAGCCACCGGGTATTCCGTTAAAATATAGACTGTATCACCATCCGAAATGGCCACAAAAGCATCCGTAACCGGATCGGGCATCCGGTTGAGTTCAGATACAGACCAGGTAAGCGTCACTTTATGTGATCTTTTTTCATTAGTGATCAATCCATCAACAACCAGAATTTGGAGTTCCTGACTTTGCAAATCCCAGTAGATCTGTTCTTCACATCCGGAAAGGACTGCTATTAATATGATCAGCAGGTTTCTTTTCATCAGAACTTAAAACTATAATTTATTGAGGGGATCGTCTGGTACAACCACATCCGGCTTGGAACCAGCACCGGTGGCGTATAATAATTCGTTGGTATCACAAGATTATCTGAGAATCCGGATGTTTTATTGAAATTCACTGAAATCGGGTTTTTCCTGCCATAAGCATTATACAGCGAGAGGGAAATATCGTGTTTGAATTTTGCCCCGTACCTGTTTAACCGGAACTTCAGGTTCAGATCAAGGCGGTGGTAGGGAGGCAGCCTGTCGTTATTTTTGTATCTGTAAACAGGTACCGAATAACCCTGGTAATAATAAAAAGATGTCGGAGTTGAAAAGGCGGCACCGGAAGTATAGATCCAGGTACCTGACAGGGTCAGGCGCTTCAAAAATACATAGGAAAGGAATACCGAGAAGTCGTGGGTGCGGTCATAAAAAGCCGGATACTCTGCGTTCTGATAAATGCCGTCTATTTTCTTTGTGGTTTTTGAAAGTGCATAGCCGGTCCAGCCTGTAAAATTACCGATATCTCTTTTCAGCATAAGTTCAATTCCGTAGGACCGGGCCCTTCCAAAACGCAGTTCACCTTCAAGTAAGGGGTTGATAAGCATCTGGGCATGATACTCATAATCAATCTGGTTTTGCATGTGCTTATAGTACCCCTCAATATTCACGTCCACTCCGGTGTTCCTGAAAAAGGTTGAGAATCCAAGGGAAAACTGATCGCTTTTCTGGGGTTTTATATTGGGAGAAGAGGGCAGCCATACTTCCAGTGAAGTAAAAGGACTGACAGAGTTAGTGATCTGATGAATATTCTGAACATTTCTGGCATAACCGGCCTTCAGGGCGTTGTAGTTATTAATCCAGTATGCGATGCCCAACCGGGGTTCCGGTGTGAAGTAAAGGTTATACATCTTGCCTTTCCGGTATTCATGGGCTGCAACCGGGTTGTAATTTTCATCAAACACATATTCGGTGGTTGGCCCCCAATTCTGCCAGAGTGTCGCCCGCAGGCCAGCATGGACCAGCCAATGCCGTCCCAACTGCTTTTCATATTCTCCATAAGCGTTCAATTCAACGGTCCTTTTCTCCGGTACAACAGGGACATTGGAATTCCATGCATTGTTTCCATATTTAAAATTCCCTGGATTTACCCGGTGGAATCCAAGGTTCAGCCCAAACCGGAATGTTGTTTCCGGATCTTTATAGAGGGAAAAATCAAGTTTTAAGCCAGTGTTGCCAATCCTGGAGTTCCAGGCATCGTTACGTTTTCTGGAGGTAACCAGGTAATAATCGTATTTCCCTGAATAGAAAGTAAAATTGGAGAATAAACGGGTTGAAAAAACATGATTCCACCGGAAGGAACCGGAAAGGTTTCCCCATTTAATACCTGAAGCATCACCAGATCCCGTCTTGTTAAAGAAATTATCCTTTCCGTAATACAGAGTAAAATATATTCTGTTTTTTGTATTCAGGATGGCATTGAATTTTGCATTCAGATCACCAAAATCAATAGCATCAAGGGATGGTGCTTCCTGTCTTGCAAACCACTTTATATAGGAATGCCGGCCTGAAATAAAGATGGAGCTTTTATCTTTTATAACCGGTCCTTCCAGGGTAAGGTGAGAGGCTGCCAGACCCATGCTTCCACTCATTCCGAAGTTTTTCATATTGCCATCCCGGGTCCGGATGTCCACCATGGAAGAAAGCCTGCCTCCCTTGCTTGCAGGCATGTCGCCCTTATAGACCCGCACATCTTTTATGGCATCGGGTATCACATTTGAGAACAAACCAAATAGATGGGCTGGATTAAAAATCGGTGCATCATCAATCGTGATCAGGTTTTGATCTTTATTGCCCCCCCTGACATAAAAGAAGGTGGATCCGTCACCAAAGAATGAAATGCCGGGAATGGTTTCCAGCGATTTAATAACATCAACCTCCCCCAGAAAAGCCGGCATATTATTAACAGCAGATGGTTTTAAATCCACATTACCGAGCCTCTTTTGACTACTGGCCAGGTTTCGGGATTCTGCAACAGATATAACCACTTCATGGATCAGTGAAGGATCTTCAACCAGATTAAGATCCCCGGTCAGGTTTTTATTTAGTTCAACACGGATCTTACTGGCGGCGAATCCCACAAACGAATAGAGGATCTCATAGGATCCTTCCTGAAGCGTGAGTGAATAAAAACCGTAAGCATTTGAAACCGTTCCTGAATTGGAACCGGCTATTATCACAGTAGCTCCGATGAGGCTCTCACCGTTTAATGCATCACGTATATAACCACTGAGAGTGAAATTCTGAAGTATTTTTCCGGCCGGGTCCGGACCGGATCTTGCAGTCCTGAGAATGACTTCCCCTTCAACGATGCGGTATTCAATTTCTTCTCCCCTGAATAATTCATCAAGGATCTCCCTGACGGGTTTTTCAACCACCGATATGCTGACTCTTTTTTTTACAGGAACGTATTTATTGACATAAGAAAAGTGAAACCCTGCCTGTTTCTCAATTTCTTTTAAAACTCTACCTATGGACCGGTCATTGATTTCAATGGAAATCCGTTTTGAAAGAATTTCTTCCTGGGCTACAGCCTGAGGAAGATTCAGACAAATGACAACCATCCAGAGAAAGAAAGAAATACATCTGAATTCCTTCATATAGCGAAAAAATCAGAACGTTCCGATTCCAGTTAATCCGGGTTAATAATAAATAATCCGGGTTAACACCCATTTCCCCTAATAATTATTTGCTCTTTATCAGTTTCCAATTCAAGATCCAGTGTCGACTTCAGTATGTTAAGTATTGCATCCAGAGGCAGTTGGTCGAAGGTTGAAGTCATTCTGCATGACCGCAGCGCCTCATCTTCAATGATGATTGAAGAATGGTACACCTGGTTTATTGTCTTAATAATGGTTTCCAGTTCCTCATTTATAAAAACAAGTTTCCTGGTCTTCCACGCCATGTAATTTATATTTGTGTTCAGTGATTTCGACAGGGCCCCATCCTTCCGGGTATATACGCCTTTGTTTCCAGGGTCCAGGATCAATATGTGGTCTTGTTCAATTTCAGATGACATGGCAACTTTACCCGTACTCACAACCACCTCTACCAATGCGTTTGATTCATATGCAGACACATTGAATGAAGTCCCGAGGACCTGGATCTGTACTCGTGCCGTATGCACCTTAAACGGATGTGCGCTGTTATGAATGACCTCGAAGTACCCTTCTCCGGCAAGGCTTACCTGCCGGGCTTTTTTTCCAAACCGTTTGGGATATTTCAATGTTGACCAGGCATTCAGAAAGACCCTGGAACTATCGGGCAGCAACACGTATCCTGATTCTGCTTCGGTGATCAGGGATTTTTGTCCCATACCTGAAATATTCGCAATTCCATAGATCACAGCAACTATGAGCATTGCAGCTGCTGCTGCACGGATCAATAAGGTCCGGTTGCTCATAATACGGAAAGTTTTTTCCCGCAGGGTTCCCCGGGAAAGCTTATTCTTAAAAACGGTCCATTCCTTTTCAATATCAATGGCACTCCCCTGGTGTTGAATACCAAGTCCTTTCCAGAGTTTCTCCATTTCGAAAAAATGCCGGCTGTGTTCCTCAGCACTTTCCATCCAATCCAGGAGTTCCGTTTTTTCTGCAGGAGAAGCCTCTCCGGACAGGCACCGGGCTATCAGGATTTCAATATGTTCATCAATATTTTTCATCACTTCTTCATAACTATCACACACCATTCGGTTTGAACCCTAACCCAGATACTGTAAAAAACAGGATCCAACCAGAATGTACCATAAAAAGTAATCCTTCAATTCCTTTCTAAGAATTCGTAATGCCTTGGAAATCTGGGCTTCTACAGTTTTAACTGAAATGTCAAGTTGATCTGATATTTGCCGGTATTTCAATCCCTCAAAACGGTTCATTTCGAAGATCTGCCGGCACTTTGCAGGCAGGGTACCCAGCGCGTCATTAATTTGCTGCTGAAGCTCGGATGTTTCAACAGGTTCAGAGGCTGTTTCAGAGGCCATCATTTCAGCCGTGATGTCATAAATAGCATCCTTTCTGAATTTCTTCTGATCACGTATATAATTCAGGCTCCGGTTATAAACAGAGGTAAACAAATAGGCTTTAAGGGACTTTCCGGCATCCATCTGCTCTCTTTTCTCCCATAAATTCAGAAAGACTGCATGCACAATCTCTTTGGCAGTGTCCATATCCGGAACATATTTCAGGGCGAACAATGAAAGTGTTGAAAAATATTCCCTGAAAACCGCTTCAAAAGTCCTATCATCCAATGTATTACTCAATAACTTTCAATCCCGTTTTATAGTAAATAAAATCTGAACTGAACAACTATTTTGCTCAGGATCAAAAATGCAAATTAATAAATTCAGGATATACGGTCGCGATTATTGTGATCCCGGGCCTGATCCTGCTATCATGGAAGTGGTCCGTCAAAAGAAATTAAAAAATCACCGGGATTCCGGAGGATCTTCCCGTTTCAAAATCTAAAAAGCAGACCTTCCTTTATAGGAAACGGATCTGGACAACGGCACCAACCTCCCGGACATTTTTAAAATGATCTCATTATTCTCCCGGATGGTGGCTGTAGCATCCCCAATATTTGAACTGATGATCTGTACTGTAATGCTGGTGCCGGTTTGTGTTGCAATTCTGAATTTTATGATATAGGACCCCCGTTTCTTATTTTTCGTGGCACTAAACCCCGAGACAATTCCATCGATAGTCATTGTAGCTCTGGTATATCCGACCTCTCCACCGGATGCGAACATGTATGCTCCATCATCTTCATCAATTCCAATAAAGTTCAATTTTTCTTCAACGGTTGCACGTTCTCCAAGTGAATTTGCAAGGTAGTCGGCCTCCAGTGCAAATTTCTGGTTCAGGATGGCTGTATCGAGGATGGCAGCCATTTGGGCTTCTTCACGCTCTCTCTGCATCTTTTTGGCCTCTTTGGCAGCTTTTTTACTGGCTTTTTTATCCTCCTGTGCCATGGTTGGAATTGCCACCAGAAGCATGAGTGTGAGAATGAGTACTTTTTTCATTGTTTACAGATTTGGTTTGTTATATGGTTATTAATTGTATGTTTCAAATCTACAAGGTTCTTAAACCTTTATAAACTGATGACATGCTTAAAGGAACCAGTCTGCCTGAATAACTGAGTTTTGCTCCTCCTGTGCTGCTGATGGTTGCATCTGCCTGGCCCGTTCCGGAAACATTCATCACACAAAAAATCGTTCCTCCGGAAGTGGCCACCCGGAATTCAACCCTATAGCCTCCACTGCCATTCTCCTTTGATTTGAAATCCTTAATGTTTCCTTCCATAGTGATCCCTCCCACACCATTGTATCCGATTTCGCTGCCGCTCCCAAATTGAAAGGCCCCAAACTCTTTATCCACACCTATAAAATTTAAGGTGGGAGATACATCCATACGTTCCCCGTATCTGTTCGACAAAAAATCAGCCTCCAGAACGAACTGTCTGGCATCAATGGCCTCTATTACAGCTACGGCCATTGCAGTTTCCTGTTTCGCACGTTCAGTTTTACGGGCCTCACGCTCGGCTTTTCTTTGTTCAGACTTACTCTGAGCCATAACTGAAACTGACAGAACAGCCATAACTACAAATATCACGAATTTTTTCATAATAAGATTTTCAAAGTTCATGCTAAAGTTAGTTCATATTTAAGAACATAGCTTCGCAAATTAATGAAAAAATGTCAGCCTGTAAGGTCTGCAATCTGAAAATTGTGCAAACTCCATGCCGCATTAATAAAGCGCCTGCCGCAGATGAAGCCCCACCCATGTCGGGAATTAAGGTTTTACAAACAATGCTTTTGTAAGTTTGGAATCGTTTGGCTGGATCACAACGATGGTATTGTCACCCTCATCGATATTATTCACTGTGACTTTCAGTCCATCCAGGAGGACAATGACATCAGGGCATTCCTTAGCGCCGGAGTTTTTTCCCCAGACTTTGAAAGTCAGGGTTTTTGACTCATAAAAAACTTCCGTGTTTGAATAAGAATAGCAACCATCGTTACCGATGACCCCGAAAAACTCAATGTCGAATACTTCGCCCAGGTTCACTGTGTCGGCGACTGCAATGCTGTCGACTTTAATTACAAACTGAGTCTCTTTATTCTTACTGCAGTTCATGAGGGACAATCCTGCCAGCAGTATCAAAGCTACCGGTATAAAAAATCTGTATTTCATAATTATTTAAGTTTGATTACATAAAAATAACGTAAAATCATCAATTTTAGTCCTCCAGGGTGGATAAATCGCCTTCCTCCTGGCCCAGGGCCCGTGCTTTTAAGACCCGTCTCATGATTTTGCCGCTCCTGGTTTTCGGCAGATTGTCACTAAAAGTTACTTCAGCCGGTTTGGCAATGGGACCAATTTCACTGGCCACATGTTTTTTTAGTTCCTCAGCCAGAGCATCACCGGGAGTAAATCCATCCGCCAGAATTACAAATGCGTGGATTGAGTTTCCCCGTAAATCATCCGGCAATCCTATTGCTGCGGCTTCAGTCACTGCCGGGTGGCTCACCAGAGCGCTTTCAATCTCTGCAGAACCCAGTCTGTATCCACTCACTTTCAATACATCATCTATGCGGCCTATGATCCAGTAATAGCCGTCTGCATCGATCCTTGCAGAATCTCCGGCAAGGTACCATCCCTGCTTTTTATATTCCTTCCAGTATTTTTCAACGAAGCGGTCCGGGTCATTCAGAATGGTCCTGGCCATACCGGGCCATGGATTTTTAATAACCAGTGTTCCTTCTTCCCCAACGGGAACATCTTTCCCGTTTTTGTCCACCACAGCCATTTCATTTCCAAAGAATGGTTTTGTTGCCGATCCTGGTTTTAAGGGAGTGATCGGAAGAGGGGTGATCATGAAGCCTCCTGTCTCTGTTTGCCACCAGGTGTCCATGATGGGACATCTCTCTTTACCCACAACCTCATGATACCATTTCCAGGCCTCAGGATTAATGGGTTCTCCCACAGATCCCAGCAATCTTAGTGAGCTAAGATCGTGTTTATCCACCCAGGAAGCGCCAAACCGCATCAAACCTCTGATGGCTGTGGGTGAAGTGTATAAAATATTGATCCCGTATTTTTCAATCATTTGCCACCACCGGTTTGGATATGGATGGTTCGGAGCGCCTTCGTAAAGGATAATGGTTGCTCCATTGATCAGTGGTCCGTAGACGATGTAACTATGGCCCGTGATCCAGCCCGGATCAGCAGCACACCACCAGCGGTCTTCTTCTTTGATGTCAAAAACATACTTAAATGTAGTAGCAGTGTACACCTGGTAGCCGCCGTGTGTATGCACCAGACCTTTAGGTTTCCCGGTTGTCCCTGAAGTGTAAAGAATAAACAAAGGATCTTCTGCATCCATAACAGCAGTCTTGCAATTGGGACTTGCGATGGGCATACCCATCAGATCATGCCAGTAAAAATCCCTGTCATTCTCCATAAAGCACTCATTCCCTGTTCGCTGCACAGTGATGCATACTTCAATAGTTGGAGACCTTTTCATGGCCTCATTTGCAATAGCCTTCAGGTCTGTTGGCTTGCCTCTTCTGAATCCGCCATCGGCTGTCAGCAGGACCCTGCTGTTGGCGTCTTCAATTCTTTCTGCCAGGGCCTCCACGCTAAAGCCTCCATACACAACACTGTGAACGGCGCCGATTTTCACACAAGCCAGCATGGAAATGATCAGCTCAGGGATCTGGGGCATGTAAATGGTTACTATCTCGCCCTTTCTCACTCCCATGGCCAGTAATACATTGGAGAATTTCGAAACCTCCCTGTCCAGGGCATGATATGAATAGGTCCTGACATCACCCGGCTCGCCTTCCCAGATAATTGCCAGTTTATTTCTGGCTGGTGTTGTCAGATGCCGGTCAATGGCATTGCTGATGATATTGGTCCTCCCTCCAACAAACCATTTGTAGAAGGGCTTTTTACTGCCATCCAGAACAACATTCCATTTTTTCTGCCAGACAAGCTGTTCTGCCTCACGGGCCCAGAATCCTTCGCGGTCTTCAATTGACTTCTTATAAAGTTTTTCGTAGTTCTTTATATGAGCATTCTCAACGATGTTTTTTGGTGGTTGAAAAAGATCTTTCATACTTTGCATTGTTGTAATAATAATTTAGTTAAGGTCCAAAGAGTGAGGATTCTTTGATCTGCCAGGCATTAAAGATAATGCTATTTCCGAATCCGGAAAAAAGTTCCTGTTGTGTTTAAATCTGTGAGATTATGATATTAAAGGTCGAAGGTCGTGGACTATAACCCCCATCAAGTCATGCGGTGAGTCGCAGTAAACGCATGACTCTTCATACCAGAGGCAGGTAAAAAGTCGCCATGCCTGACTTAACACCGAAAGGGTTTCAGGCAGTCATTATAAAAATAAGGTTGAGTTATTAGTGCATTCGTTTTTAATTCGTGCATTCGTGGCTTCAATCCGTTTCCAAAATTATTCCTATTTTTATAACCGTTCTATTCTGCTAAACCATGTATGGAATGA
>CAYOFK010000009.1:10138-30490 GCA_964403185.1 uncultured Rikenellaceae bacterium
AAAATTATTCCTATTTTTATAACCGTTCTATTCTGCTAAACCATGTATGGAATGAAAACATTTTGGATCTTTCTGGCGCTCACTGTTGCTGTCAGCAATCTGGTTTTCAAACCCGTAACCGGACAAAGGATCTATCCGAAATTGCAGGATTATTGTATTGCTGTGGAAAAAGAATTTGATAAGATCCCCGGTGAGAGAAAAGAGGTGTTGCTGGAATTGGTTGAATACATACTCGAAGCCGGATCAAAACATCCCAGCACACAATTATTATTTGTTTGTAAACACAATTCCCGCAGAAGTCAGTTTGCCCAGATATGGGCCCATACAGCTGCCAACTATTACAAATTAAAGAACATCAAAACATACTCCGGTGGGATGGATTTCACAGCCATCAATTTCAGGATCCTTGAATCGCTGAAGAGAGCTGGATTTAGCGTTACCGCAGCGGAAATCTATTCACAAAATCCGGTATACCTTGTGAGCATTGGCAAAAGGTATCCCGACCTGTTCATCTATTCCAAGAAGTACGACTACTGGAACAATCCAAATGACAACTATGCTACAATATTATGCAGTAAAAAACTGATAGACTCCGGCACCCACTTCCCCGGAACTGAAAAAGTCCTTGCCTTACCCTATGAAAATGTGGAAATTTTTGATAACTCTTCAGGGGGCGCCCTGCGAAACGATGAAATATGCCGCCAATTTGCCCGTGAAATGCTGTTTGTGATGAACCATGTAAAAATAACTCTGAAAAAAAAGAATAAAACAAACTCTGTTTCATCCGGTTTGGCACAATAATTGGCAGGTGTAAACTGCCACTTTCACTGCCTGACAACAAATATGTAAATTAAACAATCTCCATGAGGCGCTTAATTCTGTTTTTTCTGATGCTTGCTTCCATAAATATTGGGACTTCATTCTCCCAGGAAATCACTGGCTATTATGATATTCTTGATTTTATCGACTATATAAACCGCAATGATGCCCACCTGAATACCAAAAAACCCTATGTGGATATTGCCGGCAGCCCATACATGAATGAAACGTTTACTGACGGACAGGTCGCAATGGAAGGCAACATCATCTATAAAGGAAAACTCCGCTATAACATTTATGCGGATGAAATGGAATTTATGATGGACAATGTTGTTTACTGGTTTGATAACGCCGAACGAATCAACTTACTTACCATTGGAGAGCAAACCTTTGTTTATACATTTGTGGGAGATAAATTCAATAAGGGAGACTTTTATAAAATCCTCGAATCCGGCAAATGCCAGTTGCTGGTGAAAAGCAAAGTAATACTCATGCCTGCGGTCCCTGCCAAGCCTTATCAGGATCCGAAACCGGCACGTTTTGAACGGAAGCTTGACATCTACTATTTAAAATTCGAAGGACAGGATCCTGAAAAGATATCCAACAAAAAGGATTTGATGAGGATGCTCAAAGACCAGGCTGAAAAAGTGTCTGTATTCATGAAGGAAAACCACACATCCGGCAAAGATCCGGCAGACCTTAAGAAACTGATCGAATTTTATAACAGTCTGTAGCGAATCCATTGAGGCCGGTTTTTTGCAAATGAAACCCGATTATTATTTTTAAATTTGGCATTCATTCTGGAATCAAATTATGAGAACCAGCACAGGGGTTGCATGGGCCATTGTTTTTACAGTGTTACAAATACTGACATCCTGCAATATTAAAAGGCCCTGTGAGGAGCCAACAGAATTCCCCGTAAAAACCGGTTTTTATTTCAGGCCTGACAGCCAGATCATCGATACAACCCTCACCGGCCTGAGTGTTTATGCCATTGGCCGGGAAGACAGCCTGCTTTATGACAGGGACTCAACCAATGCCATACTGCTGCCTTTGAATCCTTTTGCTGATACAACACATTTCATTTTATGGTTCGGCGCGAAATCCGATACCATTTCTTTTGCTTACAGCAGGTCCTTGAAAATGGCCAGTCCTGAGTGCGGCTTTGCCATGTATTTTTATGTGGAGGATTCTTACCATACACACACTTTTATAGATTCAATTTCATTGACAGATCCGGATTTGGATGCCACTAAAAAGGAACATTTACAGATTTTTGTGTATTAGCCTGGCGCTGCTTAGCAGCATACCGTCTTATACACAATCCGACACGCTGAGAAAAGTTGGTGGGTTGACCATTGGTATGGACCTCTCCCGGTTTCTGGTGCGAACCTGGAATCCTGTAAAAAGCAATTTTGAATTTTCAATAAGCAGCGACCTTTACAAAAATACCTATCTGACAGCCGAAGGCGGCTTTCTGAAAACCAGCTTTACAGATGATTTTCAAACCTATGAATCCGCAGGATACTACTTCAGGATTGGCGGTGAGGTAAACCTCTTTAAGAGAGCGCCGGAAGAGAACGACCTGCTGTATGCCGGACTGCTGTGGGGGCACTCAAATTTCTGGCATGAAGCCGGTAATATAACTATTGAAGACGGGTACTGGGGTACGGGCACCGGGAGTTTGCCCAGGAATGACCTGACAGGAAACTGGCTTGAACTAAAAGCCGGTTTAAGAATAGAAATGTTTAAGAATTGGTTTCTGGGATGGGCACTCCGTGTAAGGTTCTATATGTTTGGAAATACCGATCCTGTGCTTGAACCTTTCCTCATCCCGGGATTTGGCAGGGGAGACAATACCTCGGCAATCGGAATGAGTTATTCCCTGTCATACAGGATACCTTATCACAAAAGTCGAAAAAACAAAACCAAATGAACCAGGGAAAATGTCTTTTATTGAGCTTAATGATGTCTGCCCTGCTGATACCTGGGCCCGCTATGCATGCCCAGGATATAAGCATCGGGATATCGGCAGGACCTAATTTTGCCACCTTCCATGGCAGTCTGAATGAATTGCGAAAATTCAGGGTGGGAATACATGGGGGCCTGACTGCCAACATTGGATTCTCAGGAGACTGGGGCATCAGAGCAGAGATCCTCTACTCACAACAAGGCATCTTATGGAAAGACGGACAAGCCCAGTTTAAGATTAAAAATGACTATCTGAGCATCCCATTCCTGTTAACTTTTCAATTCAACGACCGGATCAATGTTGAATTTGGTCCGGGTATCGGCATCCTGCTAAAATCGCAGGAAATAATCAAATATCCTGCATACGAAGAGGTGAAAGATACAAAAGGCCAATACAACCAGGTGGATATCGGTATCTACCTGGGAGTCCGCTATTCTTTCGGTGATCATTTTTCAGCCGGACTGCGGTACTACAATGGTTTAATGTGGGCGGAGATGGGAGCAAACCGCAGGATAAACGCCCATTTCCAGATACCGCTTACCTGGCGGTTCTAGACACGTGACTTTTTTCATTCTGAGATCTGATGACTCGCAGGCGCATCATGGCCTGGGTTCGTTTCATGATACGGTCCAGCCGCCTCAGCCGCAATGCCTCCAGACTATTCATGCCCCGTTTCAACAAATCATGGTAAAGTATCGTAATGGCCAGCATGGTCGAAAACCAGATAACAGCCAGGTTAAACCAATAAGTATCAATTTCATAAGGCCCGATCCTTTTTACCGGTGCAAACATGTGTGCCTGTCCCCACCGGGAAACAGGTTTTTGATATACCGGATCCATTCTCTGGATGAGATGGTGGTGATGCTCAATGATCTTATTTGACTGACTGCGGTTTAAAACCAAATTGGTTATGCTCCGGTTGGTGTAGGCCGACTGCATCTCCAGCAAGGCAGGCCGGCCTCCCAGTTTCCCTTCCAGCATGTAATAAATCCGGTCTCTTTCATTATTGGCTTTCCGTGCCTGGGATTCATACCTCTTGCTTATCCGGTTCAGATATGCTTTTGCTTTACTGTGCACATCATGGGTGAAAAGTCCGGGAGTAAAATTCCAAATAATGCTCCCGGGATGCAGCCCTGTCTCACGGGCAAGGCTGGCCATTTCATTCCTCTGAAGTTGCATAATAAAGTTCAGCTTTACATCATCACTGTTGCTTTCAATGAGTTGTCCTGCTTCGTCCAGTAATCCAACCAATCGTGGCAACAAAAAAGAGGTCTTAAAGGTCGCCTCACTCAGCAACTGGTCCTGTTCAAAAAAATGTTTTCCAAACTTGTTGTTTTTATACTGTTCAACATTAAGGGCCTCAATCATCCATCTGGAAGTCATCAGATTTCCAATAACAGGGACATACCTGCTGTGTTTTGAAAGGGTGCGTAATTTATCAAAGGATACCACCGTACCACTGAACAGGATCAGCGGCACCAGGATCAGAGGTATCACAATATAAATACTGGCTACGGTTTTCAATGCCGCAGATATGTTCAGTCCAATAAGGTTTGCAGCACAGGCCCCGGAGAACAATAACAACCAGAACTTAAATGTCATGCCCCTGACCTCCAGCATGTAATTCCCGATGATCACAAAAAGGAACATCTGAAATGCAGAAATAACAAAAACGATCAGGATCTTGGAGCCAACATAGGACAGCCTGTTTAAATGCAGAAATGACTCTCTCTTAAGAATGAGTACATCTTTAATGATCTCCTCGGCGCTGACTATCATGCCAAGAAACAGGGAGACAATGACCGACATGAAGAGAAACGGAACAAGGTTGTCGTTGGCAAAAAATACATACCGGCTTGGATCTGCTTCAGTACCTGTAAAATATTTTGTAAAATATCCAATGATCAGGGCCAGTAAGGGGGCTTCTAGCATCGTGATCAGAAGATATTGTTTGTTCTCAAATTTGGCACGAACATCTCTGGCAGTATAGATCAAAAACTGTTTCCAAAGATCAGGTACCTTAAAGTTGATTTCAGGAAGGCGCAAGCGGGTGATTTCAATTTTCTGGTGGCTTTCAATGCGTTCCCTGTACTTTTCATTCCACATTTTTGCCGAATACCGGCGAATCCCCGTGAGCCCCCCAAATTCATTTACGAATTTACTTTCAACAATTTCAAGAACTTGCTCAGGGTTTACATTTCCACAGGTGGGACATTGGCTTTCCTCCGGATTTATTTGTTCAATCTCGGTTTTAAAGTACACCATAGACTGGAGCGGATCGCCCTGATATATAACATACCCACCCCTATCCATCACCAGTGTCTTGGTGAATAGCTTATATATGTCAGATGAAGGCTGGTGGATATTCACCACCACGATCTTTCCCTGTATGGCCTGCCGGTTGAGAAGGTGCATGACCGACTCCGCATCCATGGAAGACAATCCTGATGTGGGTTCATCAACAAACATGACCATCGGCTGCCTGAGCAATTCCAGTCCGATGTTCAACCGTTTACGCTGTCCTCCGCTGATGAATTTTTCACGGGGATTTCCTACTTTTAAATGTTTGATCTCATAAAGGTCAAGATCCTTCAGAACCCCGGCCACTGTTTTAAGAATTTGAATTTCTGAATACGCACCAAAACAGAGTTTGGCATTGTAATAGAGATTTTGAAAAACCGTGAGGTCATCAATCAAAAGATCGTCCTGCGGAATATATCCTATGATGCCTTCCAATTCGTCAGTATAACGGTGAATGTCGTACCCGTTCAAATATATGTGGCCTTTGAGAGGTTTCAGATTGCCGTTAAAAACATTCAGAAGTGTTGACTTACCAACGCCACTTCCTCCCATGATACCAATCAGATCGCCGGACCGGGCTGAGAAACTGAATTGCTGCACACCGTTCGGACTGTTCCAGAATTTGTATTCCACATCCTTTGCTATAAACTCCAGATTCCTGCGGATCTTTTCCTGGATGAACCTGGCACTGATGGTGCTGAAGTAAATCGGTGAAATTTTCACCCCTGAGATCAATGAGTCCGTATCCAGAAATTCCACTACCTGAGGGAGCATGGGGATGGAATTTCTAAAATATTCTTCATTTCCCAGGTATTTGATCATGAACATGTTGGCACTCTCAATATAGAGGGCAAGGAACATCCCTTCAAGCTCTTTCCAATAAAGATGCTTCAGGCTATGGCCGGTCAGCTTACTCCTGTCAATGACCACAAGTTTATCCCGGTTCACACCCTGAAGCCAGGGATTAATAATGACGGCCTTAATGTCATTGTATTCGTTATCGCTGATGTGAAAAGCATTTTTTACCGTTTCCAGAAACTCCAGTTCCTTATCCGTAATGATGCCGTCCTCATTTGAAAATTCAATCAACCGGCTCAGTATCCTGATCTTTTCATGTTGTTGCAGGGTTTTATTGCTCTCCTCACAGATCTTCAAAGCCTTAACGGATTGAGAAGAACGCTTCTTCAAGCCGGTGGTATCGGAAGCATGTGAAACCCTGACCTTGTTATGATGCCCGAGGTAGGTATAAAACTGAGCCAGGTATTGTCCGATCTTCTCGCGGGCAATTACCTTTTCAAGGTTTCGCTTAATAAGGTTCAGGGCATTTGTACTGATCTGTCCTTCTCTGACGTTGGCGATCAGTGCAAACAACTCCAGAAGTGCCTTTATGGTAGTTTCTTTCATACAGGTTCCAACCGTTCCTGCAAATGTAAAAATAATTATACCGATTGCTGCTATCCAACAATACAAAAGCACCCGGATTGTGTCAGATGCATTGTAAATAATCAGTCCGTAATGAAATGCCGGATTATTTGTCAGCAGGCTTCAAACCATCAGGATAAAATTACTTCCAGCCTTCAACCGGTCCCTGGTGTGACAATTACTAAATTACCACACTAGGTTATACTGGCGTAATTGCCTATTTTTGAAGAAAACGAAAGATGAACATCAACGCATTTCAGGATAGTTATCCCAACGATCTGGCCCATTGTTATGGCTGTGGTTCACTCAATGAACACGGACACCAGATCAAAAGTTACTGGGAAGGCGATGAAACCGTGTGCAGGTTTACACCAAAACCATATCATACAGCCATTCCCGGTTATGTTTATGGCGGGCTCATTGCATCACTGATCGATTGCCACAGCACGGGAACCGCTGCGGCAGCCATGTTCCGGAAAGAAAACAGACCCATGGACAGCCTCCCTCCATTCCGGTTCCTGACAGCGTCACTGAAGGTCGATTATTTCAAACCCACTCCCATTGATTCGGTTCTTGAATTGCGTGCAAAGGTTTTAGAGATCAAAGGCCGGAAAGTCGTCGTTGAAGTGAATCTGTTTGCAGAAAATGTAAAATGTGCACACGGAGAGGTTGTTACAGTACAGATGCCCGATGATCTGAAGGTTTAATAACTACAATAATTAATTATGAAGCTTCCATCCATTATGATGCGGATAAGAAAATCAATCCCCGTTTCCGCGGTGTTGACCATTACGGCACTACCGGCCCTGTTCGCCCAGGAAATTCCCGATTGGGAAGATCCTGAAATATTCAACAAAAATAAAGAAGCCCCTCATGCCACCTTTGTACCGTTTAACACCTCAGAGGAAGTGCTTCAGAACGACCGGGAAGCATCCGGGTATTACCTGCTCCTGAATGGCAAATGGAATTTCAACTGGGTAGTGAAACCCTCGGAAAGACCAGGGAATTTTTTTACCCCTGATTTTGACGTCAGCGAATGGGACCTTATTGAAGTTCCCTCAAACTGGGAGCTCAAGGGGTACGGGATCCCCATATATGTAAATCAACCCTATGAATGGACTTCAAACCCCAATCCACCTGATATTCCACACGATTACAATCCGGTAGGATCCTACCGGAGAGATTTTACAGTGCCTGATTCCTGGAACAACCGAAGGGTGTATATACACTTTGGAGCTGTGAAATCGGCCATGTATATCTGGGTAAATGGCCGGGAGGTTGGTTATTCACAGGGATCCAAAACCCCCGCAGAATGGGATATTACGGAGTACCTGAAAAAAGGCACCAACACCCTGGCCGTGGAAGTGTACAGATGGTCGGACGGTTCTTACCTGGAGTGTCAGGACTTCTGGAGGATCAGCGGGATAGAACGTGATGTGTACCTGTTCTCAACACCGGATGTTTACATCCGCGATTTCTTTGCCCGGCCGGACCTTGTGGACCGGTATCAGAATGGCCTGCTAAAAGTGGAGGTGGAGATTCAAAATAAAACCGGGGGGGAAAATGATGAAGATGTGTCCGTTACCGTGCAATTGATCAACAAGGACGGAAAAGTCCTGCACCGGGATCATGAAAAGGTGGACATACACCTGAAAGATCAAACACTCGTCAGCTTTGAACATAAAGTGAAAAATCCTGAGAAATGGAGCGCCGAAACACCAAACCTGTACACCCTGGTAATTCAATTGAGCCGGAATGGACAAATAATAGAATCTGTCGGTTGCAAAATCGGGTTCCGGTCTTCAGAAGTGAAAAACGGACAACTGCTCATCAACGGAAAGGCGGTATTGTTTAAAGGAGTGAACCGGCATGAACACGACCAGTATGAAGGCCACGTGATCTCCGTGGAATCCATGATAGAGGACATCAGGCTGATGAAACAAAATAACATCAATGCCGTACGTACCTCCCACTATCCCAACGATCCGGAATGGTATGCCCTGTGCGACCGGTACGGCCTGTACGTGATTGATGAAGCAAATATTGAATCGCACGGCATGGGTTACGGAGAACGCAGTCTTGCCAAAGATCCGGAATGGGAAGCAGCGCATGTCGACCGGATAAAACGGATGGTTGAACGGGATAAAAACCATCCCTGCATCATCGAATGGTCGCTTGGCAACGAAGCCGGCGATGGCGTTAATTTCACCGCTGCATACAACTGGATCAAGACCCGCGACCTGTCCAGGCCGGTGCATTACGAACGGGCCCTGCTGGGGCCAAATACAGATATTTACTGCCCCATGTATGCCGGCATCCGGCACCTGGTGAAATATGCTTCCAAACCCCAAACCAGACCCCTGATATTGTGCGAATATGCCCATGCCATGGGAAACAGTACCGGGAACCTCCAGGAATACTGGGATGTCATTGAAAAGTATGACCAGCTCCAGGGAGGGTATATCTGGGATTGGGTTGACCAGGGCCTGGTGAAAATAAATAGGAACGGCAGGGAGTATTGGGCCTTTGGCGGAGATTACGGCCCTGAAAATACCCCCAGTGACAACAATTTCTGCATCAACGGACTGGTCAGTCCCAACCGCAGTGCACACCCGGGACTGATCGAAGTGAAAAAGGTGTATCAGTATATAAAGATCGGATCTGAGGATCCCTGGTCAGGAAATTTTACCATTACAAATAAGTATGATTTTATTGATACACGGAACCTCCGGTTGAACTGGGCCATACTCCGGAACGGGAAGGTCATGGGAAGGGGAACATCAACCCTGCCGGTGCTTGAACCCGGATCAACAGGAACCATGAAGATTGCCGTACCTGTTCAGGACGAGGATGCCGAGTACTTTATCAACTTCAGTATTGTTACTACAGACATGCAAGCATTAATACCAAAGGGATACCAGGTTGCTTTCGAACAGTTAGCCTTCCGCGAACAGGTTCCCGTCATCCGGACGGAAGGCGCCGGAGCACAAGAAGTCAGGGTAAGCAGAACGCCTGAAGACATCACTTTTGCAGGTGAAAACTTCAGCATACAATTTAATACCGGCACGGGAACACTTGTTTCATACAGGTTCAACAAAAAGGAGCTGATTCACAGGGGCCCTCAACCTAACTTTTGGAGGGCTCCCACCGACAATGATTTCGGGAACAAAATGCATGTGAAATCAGCCATCTGGAAATATGCCGGAACCAACCGGACACTGAAAGACCTTAGCGTGGAGAAGGGTGAAAATGGCAGTCAGGTGCTGACCGCTGAATTCAAGATCTATGATTCAAGTTTTGTAACCGTTCGCTACACCATATATCCTTCCGGAGAGGCAAGCATCGACCAGCATTTCATCAGTCACAAAAAGCAGGTTCCGGAAATCCCACGTATGGGCATGAACATGTTTATACCGGGAAGTTTTTCGAATGTGGAATGGTATGGACGCGGCCCTCATGAAAATTATTGGGACCGCAAACGAAGCGCTTTTGTTGGTATTTTTGAAAGCACGGTGGAAGATCTGTACCATCCCTATATCAGTCCCCAGGAAAATGGAAACCGGACCGACACACGGTGGTTGGAACTTACCGATCAATCAGGCGATGGGATCAGGATATCGGGGAATCCACTTATAAGCTGGTCGGCTCTGTTTTACACCAATGAGGATCTCAGCCAGGAATCCCGTGGCAGCATTCATGCCTGGGAACTGGAAGAGCATAAAAAAGACTATGTTTCGCTGAATGTGGATTTGCAGCAGCGCGGTGTGGGCGGAGACGATTCCTGGTGGGCCAGGCCTCACCCGCAGTACAGGCTGGAAAAAAGAGAATACAGATACCAGTTCACCCTTACACCGATAACCGCCAGATAAACCGATCAGGCGATATGTTTTATGTTCAGAACTGCACCGGTCAGCCCTTGTATTGTTTGGGCTTGATCTCGCCTTTCAGCATCATCATTCCGTTCCATGCCAGGGCTTCGAGGTCATCATCCCCGGGATAAATATGGATGCCTCCAATTTTTCCTATCCGTTTCACGATCATGTCCACCAGGGTTTTACTGTGGGCCATGGCACCGGTAATAAGCACACCATCCACGGGTTCTGTAAAGACCATTGACATGGCACCCACACTTTTTGCGACCTGGTAGGCCATGGCTTCAAAATAAAATTTCGCCTTCTCATCACCCTGCTGAATGGCTTTGTCAACCTCATAACCACTGGGTGTGCCCAGATAGGCAAACAATCCCCCTTCACCTCTGACCATTTTAAGAACTTCCTCGTGGGTATGCTTCCCGCTGAAACACAAATGAATGAGGTCCCCAACCGGAAGAGACCCGCTGCCTACCGGGGAAAACGGACCATCGCCATCGAAACCCTGGGTAGTATCGACCACCTTTCCGTAATAATGTGCCCCAACGGTAATGGCCCTGCCAAGATTTACCACAATGAGTTTCATGTCCTCATAGTTTTTGCCGGTGGTCAGAGCATGTTTTCTGGCCACATATTTCTGGTTCAATGCATGAAATATCGATTTTCTCTGAATCAGGGGATGACCTGATATCCTTGCCAGGTCTGAGAATTCATCCACAACAACGGGATTGGCCACAAAGGCTCTTGAGTCAGGGAGGGGGGTCGTAAGTTCATGTGCTATCAGTCCACCGAGATTCACCACATCCTCCCCAAGTTCACTGTCTTTAAGATCATGCAGCATTTTCGCATTCACTTCATAAATACCCGATTCAACAGGATGTATCAGACCTCCCCTGCCCATGATCAGTCTGATCTCATCGAAGGGGATCTCATTGCTTTCAAGAACCTTCATAATCAGGCCGGATCTATAGGCGGTCTGATCAGAAACCTTTTGGAACTTTTTAAGATCCTCTTCCTCATGACGGATCCTTTTCAGAAAGATGGCTTTACCTAAGCGGAAAACACCCAACTGGGTGTATATATCCCTTGGGTTAATTGAAAGGACCAGGATATTCGCCAGGTTGATTGTATTTACATCCATATACTTAATGGTTATTAATTTGAATTAGAAAGCCACCTGTCAGGAGGGTGGATATTTTTTATTAATTAGATTCAGTCATTCCCGGGACATTACATATTCCGTCTGTATTGTCCTCCCACTTCATACAGGGCATTTGTGATCTGCCCCAAAGTACAATACTTTGTGGCCTCCATAAGACAAACAAACATGTTTTTGTTTTCCAGGGCTGCCGTCTTCAATTGCTCCAGCACCGGTTTGCTTTGTTCCGCATTCCTTTTCCTCAGGTTTCGCACCCTGCGTACCTGTTCAGAACGTTCTTTTTCAGTGGACCTGATCACTGTATCCGGTATGATGGTCGGAGATCCATCGCGGGAAAGGAAGGTATTCACCCCGATGACAGGCAGCATACCTTCATTCTTTAAACGTTCATAATACATGGATTCCAGTTGGATCTGACTTCTCTGATACATCATTTCCATGGCCCCCAGAACACCACCACGTTCGGTAATCCTGTCGAATTCAAGCAGTACGGCTTCCTCCACCAGTTCCGTCATTTCCTCAATGATGAAGGAACCCTGAAGAGGATTCTGATTTTTAGCCAGGCCCAGTTCCCCGTTAATGATCATTTGAATGGCCATGGCACGGCGTACAGAAGCCTCTGTTGGTGTGGTGATGGCTTCATCAAAAGCATTGGTATGCAGCGAGTTGCAATTATCATAAATGGCATTCAGGGCCTGAAGTGTAGTCCGGATATCATTGAAATCAATTTCCTGGGCATGAAGGGACCGGCCCGAGGTTTGAATGTGATACTTGAGCTTTTGTGAACGCTCATTCCCGCCATATTTATATTTCATGGCCTTGGCCCATATGATCCTTGCCACTCTTCCGATAACGGTATATTCAGGATCCAGGCCGCTGGAAAAGAAAAATGAAAAATTCGGAGCAAAATCATCCACATGCATGCCGCGCGACAGGTAATACTCCACGTAGGTAAATCCATTTGCCAGAGTAAATGCCAGTTGTGTGATCGGGTTGGCGCCTGCTTCTGCTATATGATAGCCGGATACTGAAACGGAATAAAAATTCCGGACCTTATTTTTAATGAAGTACTCCTGGATATCACCCATGAGTTTTAAAGCAAACTCTGTTGAAAAGATGCAGGTATTCTGGGCCTGATCTTCCTTAAGGATGTCAGCCTGAACGGTGCCCCGCACTTTTGAGAGGGCATTCTTTTTTATTTTATTGTAAATATCCCTGGGCAGCACCTGGTCGCCTGTCACTCCCAGAAGCATCAGGCCCAGGCCGGTATTTCCTTTTGGCAATGTGCCTCTGTAGGCAGGTGGTTTCTGACCGACACGCTTAAAAGAAGTGTCTATCTTCTTTTGGACTTCCTTCTCCAAACCATGTTCTTTGATATACATTTCACATTGCTGGTCAATGGCAGCATTCAGAAAGTACCCCACCAACATGGGCCCCGGGCCGTTAATGGTCATGGAAACCGAGGTGGCAGGATCCAGCAGGTTGAAACCGGAATACAAGATCTTGGCATCGTCCAATGAGGCAATTGAAACTCCGGCATTGCCTGTTTTACCGAAAATATCGGGCCGCTTTTCCGGGTCCGCTCCATATAAGGTCACCGAATCAAAAGCAGTTGACAATCGCTGTGCAGGTTGGCCATGGGACAGGTAGTGAAACCTTTTGTTCGTCCGTTCAGGTCCGCCCTCTCCGGCAAACATCCTGAGGGGATCCTCCTTTTCCCGTTTAAAAGGGAATACCCCGGCTGCAAAAGGAAAGGCTCCGGGCACATTTTCCAATAAATTCCATTTCAAAACATCTCCCCAGGCACTGAAACGGGGAAGTGAAATTTTCGGTATTTCAAGGTGTGACAGGGATTCTTCAGTGGTTCTCACCTCGATCTCCCGGCCGCGGACTTTGTATTTAAAAGATCTTTTGCTGTAGGTTTTAACCACAGACGGCCATTCTTTAATAACCCTGAGATTCTCAGAACCGAGTTTTTTCTCCAGTTCCCTGAAGCGCCGGTTCAGTGATTCATTAACAGATTCTTCTCCTGACTGCTTATACAGATCAATGGTTTGCCGGAGAGCATATAACTGATTGGCAATTCCGGATGCTTCACCAGCCTGTCCATTATAGTTCCGGACTGTTTCTGATATCTCTGAGAGATAGCGCAGCTTCGCTTCGGGTATGATGGTGATCCTTTCAGAGGTTTTCTTTCTTTTCAGTTTCTGTTCCTTTGAAAACAGGCCGCCGGACTTTCTGTTCACCGATGTCACCAGGGCCTCAAAAAAAGCATCCACACCTGCATCACGAAACTGGGAAGCCACAGCTCCGTATACCGGCATCAGGTCAGGATCCGTATGGAATTGTTCCCGGTTTCGCTGAACCTGCTTTTTAACATCACGAAGAGCATCGGCTGCACCACGTTTGTCAAACTTGTTGATGACCACCATGTCGGCAAAATCCAGCATGTCGATTTTCTCCAATTGTGTTGCAGAACCATATTCCGGAGTCATGACATACACTGAAAGGTCGCTCACATCCACGATCTCCGTGTCGGATTGACCGATGCCACTGGTTTCCAGAATAACGATATCAAAACCGGCATATTTTACAAGACAAACCAGGTCTTTGATGGCCCTGGACAGTGCAACATGGGACTCCCTTGTGGCAACTGACCGCATGTATATATTGGGAGCGTAAACTGCATTCATTCTGATGCGGTCGCCCAGCAAAGCGCCGCCGGTCTTCCGCTTGCTCGGATCCACTGAAAGAACGGCTATGAATTTATCAGGAAAGCGGATCGAGAACCTGCGTATCAATTCATCTACCAGTGAGGACTTGCCAGCCCCCCCAGTGCCCGTGACACCCAGTACAAAAGCGGGTTTTCCCGGGCAGTCTTTTCTGAACGTATTCAGGATGCTTTTTATAGATCCAGGTGTATTTTCAGCCATGGTGATGAGCCGCGCCAGATGGCCGTGGTCATCAGACCGCAGATCTTCCGTTTTCAGGTTTGCAATCCCATCCAGAGAGAAATCCGACTTTTTAATCAGGTCCGAGATCATCCCCTGCAATCCCATGGCCCTGCCATCATCAGGTGAATATATGCGTGTGATGCCATATGCATGCAATTCTTCAATCTCTTCAGGAAGGATCACTCCCCCACCACCGCCAAAGATCTTGATCCAGGGTGCTTTTTTTTCTTTCAGAAGGTCGGACATGTATTTGAAGAATTCCATATGTCCGCCCTGATACGAGGTCACAGCTATGGCCTGAACGTCTTCCTGAATGGCAGTCTCCACAATCTCCTTTACCGGGCGATTATGGCCAATGTGGATCACCTCCACACCGGAAGCCTGCATGATGCGCCGCATAATGTTGATGGAAGCATCATGCCCGTCAAACAGGGAAGTGGCCGTAACAATACGGACATGATTAGACGGTGTGTATACATCAGTCATTATTCCGGACTTTTAATGACGGCTTAAAATAATCATTTCCCCGCGTTAATCCTTTAAAATACTTCGCGAGATGATAATTTTTTGAATTTCTGAGGTGCCTTCATAGATCTGTGTAAGTTTGGCCTCCCGCATTAATCGTTCCACATGGTACTCCTTAACATATCCATACCCTCCATGAATTTGCACCGCTTCGGTAGTGATCCACATGGCTGCATCGGCCGCATATTGTTTAGCCATGGCGCTGGCCGTGCTGAAGTTCCGGCCCTGGTCTTTAAGCCAGGCTGCTTTGTGAACCAATAACCTGGAGTTTTCAATCCTGACGGCCATATCTGACAACTTGAATGCGATGGCCTGGTGGTTGGCGATCTCCGTTCCAAAAGTCTTCCTTTCCCTGGAATACTGAACCGACCTGTCAAAGGCTCCGCCCGCAATACCAAGAGCCTGTGCTGCGATCCCGATACGGCCGCCATTCAGGGTTTCCATCGCAAATTTAAATCCGAATCCGTCTTCTCCGATCCTGTTTTCTTTGGGGACTTTAACATCTGTAAACATTACCGAATGAGTATCGGAACTTCGCATGCCCATCTTGTCCTCATGCTTTCCGATTGAAACACCCGGCGCATCGTTTTCCAAGATAAAAACATTGATCCCCTTATGGCCCAACTCCGGATGTGTCTGTGCAATAACCAGGAAAATGGAAGCCGTTCCACCCGAGGTTATCCAGTTCTTGGTACCGTTCAGGATATAAAAATCCCCATCGGGAATGGCTGTGGTTCTCTGGCTTGTGGCATCGGATCCTGCTTCAGGTTCTGATAACAGGAATGCACCGATCTTATCGCCCCGTGCCATGGGTCTGAGGTATTTTTCTTTATGTTCTTCAGTGCCATATTCTTCAACACCCCAGCATACCAGTGAATTATTTACGGAAATGATTACCCCTACCGATGAATCAATTTTTGAAATTTCCTCAATGGCAAGTGTATAGGAAATAGTATCCATACCGCCACCGTCATATTTCGGGTCCACCATGATGCCCATGAATCCGAGTTCTGAGAGGTTTTTAATATGTTTGGTTGGATAGGCTGCGGTTTCATCCCGCTCCAGGACATCTTTAATCAGTTCCCTTTGAGCGTAATCGCGGGCAGCCTGCCGGATCATTTCCTGCTCTTCCGTATAGTTAAAATCCATATTTTTCAGGTATTAAACAAAGATTAATAAATGGGTAGTAAAGGTCAATTAAAAAAATTATTAATGGGCCCGTAAGCATGGTAAAAACCTGTAAGCAACACTTTATTTACATTGTCATTGTTTTCGGACACACCACTTGTGACCAACTGCAACCCAATATTTTTGGAATTCAAACCGTAGTTCACAGCCAGGCGGGCGCCGGTGGAATCAAGTGTTTTCAACTCCTTAAAACAGGCCTCAAGTTCCTGCTCTTTGTGTTCCGATTGCAGTATTTCCTTCCATGGTTTAAATGTTTTTGGCAGGGATCCAAGGTACTCATTCACCTCTGATTTCACAGCATCAACCGGGTTATATATACCCGTATAAATATTATAAATGCCCGTCACCCTGCCCTCCTCATACTTCAGGAATCCATCCTTCTGCGAGCCATCGGGATTTTGACCGCCTTTAATACCTCGTTTAACTATATCATCAAGGAGCGGGCTGTGCAATGTTTCTTTATCCATATAGGGGTCCATAACCTGCATGATGAATTGTACCACATCCAATCCCACGTAATCGCAGAGTTGAAAGATCCCCATGGGCCTGATTAAATACTTTTGACTCACTGTATTGATAGCATACACAGCTTTCACGAAACCTATCTCTTTTTCAAGCCTGACTGCTTCATTAATGCCATAGAGGGCATCCCGCATAAAATGTCCGTTCCCAATGAAACCTGCGACATCATTCGAAGGAACGGTGATTTTCCGAAGCCTTTTGGCAAGTTGCCGGGCTGTTGATTGCAGCTCTTTCCTTGTATGCTCAGTGGCAATCAGTTCCACCAGTTTCTGGACAACCGGAGGGTTGTAAAAATGAAATCCCAGGATACACCCCTCCAGTTGCGCTTGTTCATCAATATATTTAATGGGGATTGATGATGTATTTGTAAAAAACCAGGGCGGCTCACTGCTGTTCTGAAATATTTCCTTAAATAATTTCACCTTCAGATTCTTATCTTCACTGGCTGCCTCGAATACCAATGTGGAATTGTAAGCATCTTTGAGACTCGTTGCCGGCCTGATGAGATCCAGAACCCTTGCCGTATAGGCAGCCGGCATTTCCGACTCAGGCACACCGGTCCCTTCAAAATACCTGATAATGGTTTCCGGCTTGCGCTCTGCACCTTTAAGGATTTGTTTTTCAACATATTTCATTACGCTCCGGAGGGCCTCCTCCGAAAGGTCAATAGCATGAAGTTTAAAATCGATGTTCCTGTTTTCAGGATCCTGGCTCAGATCAAACAATTCTTTTGCCATCAGAAGCAGGATCCCACTTCCCATTTTACCGGCCGATCCGATAATGGAAACACGAGAAAGACGCCTGGCATAATCCATGGTGGGGGGTTTATTTGTTAATTGGTTTATTTGTTTATGGGTTTATCCTCCCTGGCTGCTTTGCAGCTTCGAAGGAAGCAGTTTGTATAATTTATTTCAATATGGATCATTGAGATAAAACATCTGAAATTTTTCATTCTTGTTGCCATTTTGGGGCACGTTTTTCAAGGAATGCTTTCATTCCTTCGGTGCCTTCATTGCCAAACAAGGATCCGAATTCCCTGGTTTCCAGGACGGATCCTTCCTTCAGTCCTAAAGTAAGACCGCCCCGCACTACTTTTTTTATTTTCTTAATTGCTTCCGGGCCTTTACTGATGATCTTTCTTGCAATGGCCTCAGCCTCATCCAAAAGCTTTTCAGGTTCAGTTACCTTTTGGACCAGACCTATCCTGAAAGCTTCCTCAGCCGACATGTAATCTCCCGTCATCAGGTACAGCAGGGCATTGCCCTGACCAACCAATCCGGGGAATCTCTGTGTGCCTGCAAACCCGGGGATCAGGCCCAGATTTACCTCCGGCTGTCCGAATTTCGCATTGCTTCCGGCAATCCTGAAATCACAGGCCATGGCCAGCTCACAACCGCCTCCCAGGGCAAATCCGTTGACTGCTGCAATAACAGGAGCATCCAGCCAGGCAATCAGGTTGAATACTTCCTGGCCGCGCCTGGAATAACCTGCCGCTGCCTCCGGATCCATATCCAGCATCTCGGCAATGTCGGCTCCAGCTACAAATGCTTTTCCTTCACCCGTAATGATCAGACAGCGGTTTTTACCAGTGGCACTGAATTCCTCAAGGAAAGTCTTCATCTCTGCAAATAATTCTGTACTCAGCGCATTCAGGGCCTCAGGCCGGTGAATGGTTAATATGGCAATCCCGTCTTTCGCAGATGAAGTCAGCAATTTATAAGTTTCCATAATGCAATGATATTGAATAACCGGTAGTTCCGGAATTTGTCAGTATTAATAAGGCTAATAAATATAGAAAAAAAGAATGAGTTGAAATGCAGGTATGCACATGTTATTCAGTGATATTAAAATCCTGATTTCAGTAAAATGTTAAATTTGTTGGCAGTCAAAGCGATTGGACAGGAATTAACACAAGCATCATTGAAAATCCCGGATAAAAAAGAAGCATTCATTCTTCTGACAATATTGCTGGCCGGCATATTGCTTCGTTTTTACAGGATATCCGAGCTTCCTTTTACACATGATGAGTTCAGTGCCTTGATACGTGCAGCATACAGCACTATTTCTGACGTGGTACGTTATGGTGTGGCTGCCGGTGACTCTCATCCCGCTGGTATCCAACTACTTGTGTTTGGTCTCGTGCGTATCTTTGGTCCGGAAGAGATCGCTGTAAAAATGCCCTTTTTGCTTTTCGGATTGGGTTCCATTCTCCTGGCATACAGCATTGGCAGGAATCTTTTCGGTGGAACCACAGGACTCATTGTCGCAACGTTTTTAGCCACTCTGGAATATACGGTAATGTACAGCCAGATTGCCCGGCCCTATATCAGTGGCTTGTTCTTCTCCTTACTCATGGTCTGCTGCTGGCTTCCACTTGTCCTCACACAAAATAAACAGAAATGGTACTGGTATGCAGGATTTATCTTTTCTGCTGCTGCGTGTATGTACAACCACTATTTCAGCGGATTACTGGTTCTGCTTGTGGGAGCTTCGGGATTGCTCTGGACCAGGGGAAGGACTTTATTTCGCTACCTCGCAGCATGTGTTTTTGCAGCCTTACTCTACGTGCCCCACATCAAGATCTCACTCATGCATCTTAAAGCAGGTGGCCTTACATGGCTTGGAATTCCTGAAAATGATTTTCTCCTGGATTACTTTAAGTATATTTTCCATTATTCCATCCTTCTGATAATTATTGTTATTGCAATCCTGGTATACGGATCTCTAAATACCAGGTGGAAAACCTGTAAGAATAAAAAACTGGCCCTGGTTTTTATAAGCTGGTTTCTGATCAGCTTCCTGATTGGTTTCATTTATTCCAGAAAAGTTGAACCGGTGCTCCAGTATTCAGTATTGATCTTTTCATTTCCATTTCTTTTGCTCGGCACATTTTCAATTGTCAGAACCGGGAGTTGGATAAAGAAAGTGGTTCTTGTGGCAATTCTGATGACGGCAATTATTCCCACCCTGATTTCCGGACGGAAATATTATGAAGTTTTTTACAACTCCAGATATTATGCGATCCCTGAAGAAATTGAAAAAACCACAGCCCTGCATCAAAGCGACAGCATTGCCATACTGATGGCCATGGACAAACGCATTATCGATTACAACACTGCCAGAACCCGGCGCCCAATGACACATGCCGTTCATTGGATGGATTCCTCTCTTTCAGGATACCGCCTGATACACTTCCTGGACACCCTTAAAACTTCCCATCTTGTTTATGGATTTGAATCATTTGCACCGCCGGAGAATGTCGCCATCATCACAGATCACTATCCTGGCGTATTGAAAATAACAAATTATTTCCTGGGGAGCTTTTACTACTTCTCCCGGAGCGGGCAGGAATCAATCATGGATACCCTGTTCTTTTCCGGAAACCGTTTTGAGAAGCCGGAACCATTCTGGGAATCAGGAAACCGGAAGTTTCTGGCAGATTCATTGTCACGATCGCCCGGCCACTCCTTCACATATGGGTCCGGACAGGCTTTCGGTCCGGTTTTCTCCATTCCGCTTTACGGTCTCCCTGATGTGACCAACACTGTTATGGATATAAAAGTTGAATTTTTACCCGGCACGGATTTTGAAGATGCCATTCTGGTATGCAGCCTTGAAGAT
>CAYOFK010000010.1:0-28770 GCA_964403185.1 uncultured Rikenellaceae bacterium
GAAGCCTTCCGGTAAGCAGCAATGGCTTCACCATAATCCTGAACCTCAAATAAGGAATCGGCATATACAATTTCCTTTTCATAAGTTTTTGTAAGCCTTTTATTATTAAAGTAACTATAGCCAATAAAAATGATCCCAATTAATAATATTCCAATGATTGTATTTTTATCCATGATTTGCCATTATGATCTTTCAGGAAGCTAACTATTCTTTGTTTCCACGGACGCTTTAATAAAACTCACAAACAGAGGATGGGGATTTAATACAGTGCTTCTGTATTCGGGGTGAAACTGAACGCCCATATACCATTTGTGATCCGGTATTTCCATTATTTCTATCAGGTTTGAGTCCGGATTTATTCCGGCAGCTTTCATGCCGGCTTTTTCGAATGCTTCCAGATATTTATTATTAAATTCGTACCTGTGCCTGTGTCGCTCTGACACCTGGGATTTCTGATAGGTCTGGTAGGCTTTGCTTGGTCTGACAATTTTACAGGTATAGGCTCCCAGGCGCATGGTTCCCCCCTTTTCAGTGAGTTCTTTTTGTTCATCCATTAAATCAATAACCGGATGAGGTGTCCGTGGGTTCATTTCTGTTGAATCGGCTTTTTCAAGTTTCAGTACATTCCTTGCAAATTCCACCACCGAACATTGCATGCCCAGACATATACCAAGATATGGGATATTGTTTTCCCTGGCATACCTGGCGGCTTCAATTTTACCCTGTATACCGCGGTCTCCAAATCCCGGTGCCACGAGGATTCCCTGCAAACCGGTCAATTCTTTTGCAACATTTTCTTCATTTATCAACTCAGAAT
The DNA here is from genome assembly GCA_964403185.1 of uncultured Rikenellaceae bacterium. Taxonomy (GTDB): domain Bacteria; phylum Bacteroidota; class Bacteroidia; order Bacteroidales; family VadinHA17; genus CAYOFK01. Next base: position 818 of record CAYOFK010000010.1, read on the forward strand.
GAATATAGACCAGATCTACTTTACATTCATTCAGTGCACCGGCGTGAATAAAGGATTCTGAGATGGATTTATATGCATCATGCAGTTCCACATATTTTCCTATCAATCCGATCCGGGTGGTAATCTTTGGATTTTTTATTTTCTTAACGATGGATTCCCACGGCTTCAGGTCGGGATCGCTTCCCACTTCAAGGTCGAGTTTCTTCAAAGCTACCTGGTCGAGCTTTTCCTTTTTCATCAGTAAAGGCACTTCATAAATAGTAGAAACGTCCACTGATTCAATGACAGATTCCGGAACCACATTGCAAAACAGCGCCACCTTTTTGCGGATCTCCGCGTTCAGGCTTTTTTCCGACCTCAGCACCAATATGTCAGGTTGAATACCATTCTCCTGCAGTACTTTAACAGAATGCTGGGTAGGTTTGGTCTTTAGTTCTCCTGTGGCGGACAGATATGGAACCAGGGTTAAATGAACAACCAGGCAATTATTAGATCCGAGATCCCATTTGAGTTGTCTTACAGATTCAATATAAGGCAGGGATTCGATATCACCGACAGTTCCGCCAATTTCGGTGATTACAATATCGAATTTATTCTGCTTGCCAACATACCTGATCCGGCTTTTAATCTCATCGGTAATGTGAGGGATAACCTGCACCGTTTTACCAAGGTAATCTCCTCTTCTCTCCTTATTGATAACCGATTGATAAACCTGTCCGGTTGTAACATTATTTGCTTGTGATGTCGGTGTATTCAGGAAGCGTTCATAATGTCCCAGGTCCAGATCGGTTTCAGCGCCATCCTCTGTCACAAAACACTCGCCATGCTCATAGGGATTCAGGGTTCCCGGATCAACATTAATATACGGATCGAGTTTTTGGATGGTCACCTTATATCCCCTGGCCTGAAGCAGTTTGGCAAGGGACGAGGAAATAATTCCTTTTCCAAGGGAGGATGTCACTCCTCCTGTTACAAATATATACTTGGTATGCGGCAATTTATATCTTGATTTTTTGGTTAGGGTCTGTGTCTGCATCTTCAGAGTGTTCCATCAAACTGAATCAAAATCATCAATCATTTTTATTTTATCCTGGAATATTTTCAGATTTTGTTTAGCACGCATAATCTTATTATTGATATCCTTAATCATGGGATCGGCATTTTTTGATTTGGTAAAGAAACCAATATTATTTTCCCAGACCACGATATCACTTTCCAGCTTTTTAACCCGGATGGCATACTTTTCGCGTTCGGTCTCTAATTTCGAGTCTGACCCGGTGCCGGCAGATAATTCCGCCAGCTTATTTTTATATTTTAACATTTCCTTCTTACTGTCGTCCAGTTCCAGTTTATCGAACAGTTTATTCACTGTATTCCGGTATTTTTGGGAGATATTTTCTTTTTCTTTCAAAGGAACGAATCCTATTTCAGACCAACGGCGCTGGAATTTCTGAAGATTACTGAAATTCTCATCCAGGTTATCACCAAACTTATAGGCTTCAATTTCCCCGATGAGTTTTATCTTCAGGTCCAGGTTTTCCTGGTAGGTCTTGTCGATATTTGAATAATAATCAGATTTCCGGTTAAAGAAGGTATCGCAGGCTGCTCTGAACCGTTTCCATATCTGGTCTGCATATTTTTTGGGTACGGGACCAATTTCTTTCCATTGTTTTTGCAGTTGGATGAGGTCCTCCGTGGTTTTTTTCCACTCACTGCTTTCCTGAAGACCTTCAGCCTGGATACACAGACCCTTTTTCAGCTGCAAATTATTCTGTTGAATCTCTTTATTTTCCGTATAGAATCCGCGTTTATTCTCAAAGAAAGCATCACAGGCTTTCCGGAATCTTTCATAAATCAGGGTATTGTGTTTTTTGGGTGCAAACCCAATGGTTTTCCATGCTTTCTGGATGTCAATTATTTGTTTTGATTTTCGCTCCCAGTCTTTATGTGAATTCAGCTCATGGGTAAGGATCTCTTCAACCTCTTCGCAAAGTTTCGTTTTTTCTTCAAGATTTTTCCTCAATGAAGATTTGAGGTTCTCAAAATGTTGCTGGTGTCTTTTATTGATCCTGGATGTGGCCTGGCGAAAACGCTCCCATAGTTCATCTTTTGATTCCCTGGGAACCGGTCCGATCTCACGCCATCGTTCATGAAACTTTTGCAATGTTTTAAAAGCGTTTACAATATTCTCTTCAAGCAGAAGATTTTCTGTTTTTTCGCAAAGTGCCATCTTAATTTCCATGTTTTTCCGAAGGTCCAGATCGCGCAGTTCTTTGTTGATCTTTATGAAGTCATAAAATTTCTCCACATGATAATGGTAATTCTCCCAAAGGTCTTTCAGTTTAGATTGAGGAACCAGCCCAACAGTCCGCCACCGGTTTTGAAGTTCACGGAATTCCTGGAAGGTTTTATTAATGGATTCTTCCTTATTGATCAAACTCTCGATACTCTGAATGATGGCAAACTTTTCTTCAAGATTGGCCTGTTTCTGAAGTTCTTGCTGTTTGTTAAAATCAGATTTACGCTTTTTATACTGATTTAAATAACCCTTCAATTGTTCCTCTCCCGGGTCAATACCGGGATTAAAATCCTTAGGATTTCCACCTTCTTTAATAAAGTCTGCCTGTTTCTTATCGATTTCTTTTTTAAGCTTTTTATAAAAGCTGATCTTAATCAGTTCGATATCCTGTCTGACTTCCTGAACCGGCCGGTCTGCAACCAGAATTGAAAGAGTGCTCAGGAGCTCATCCTGAGAAAATCTGGAGTAATCCACTTCCTTAATCCCTGTCTGATCATCGTCGGTTTCGTCAGTTTTGGGTTGGTTCCCGGGTTTATATTCTGCCACATCCTGAGAGGGATCAACAGCCGGTTTTTCAGGTTCCGGTTCCGGGATCCCGGATTCAGCCTGAGTTGCTGCTTTTTTATTTGAAGGGGAAGTTTTACCGGCCTTTTTTACAGGTTCTGTTAGATTCGACTTCTCAGGATCCGGCTCTGCGCTACCATCCTGTGTCAACTTATCTCCGGATGAAGCAATCGTAACATCTCCGGAAGAAGAAGGATCAGGTTTCTTTTTTTTTGTCTCCGGTGCCGTCTGGTTGTCAAGTGCTTGAACATTCTCCTCCGGCACATCTTTTTTTACATCTTTTTTATCCATCGTAGTATCAATTTACGCCTGCCTTCCCACAGGGTAAAAGGGAAAGTAGCTAACACGCATTATTACCTGTCGGTGAGATAACTTCGCTAAGTTCATGAATAATGCGGGTTAACATAGACTCAGGCTACGAAAATATATATTTCACCGCGAATACTCAAAGAAAATAACAGAATTAATAGGGGATTCTCCTGTAGATCGACTTTGTAAGTCGATAAGCGATTTAAAAAATCGCTCTACACACAGTCCGCTGTTTGTTTCATAGCAATGTAACAATTCAGCATCCGGGCACCATAATCATATCATTAGTAATGTAGTGGTTATTTTCGGTCATTAAGTTGTAATTCACAACTAACTTACCAACCAACACTCATTGCAAAAAAACCAATTACGATGGCTATCAGCAAGTTAATAAATTTCATGTAGATAAAACTCCGTTTCGATTCCGCCAGAAGCGGCAGGCTACCATGTCCATCCTGAACAATTGAATTCACCAGTAAAACACTTAATGGTATGGTTCCGGAAACAAACAATGAGATAAATACCAGGTGGGGACCTGAAGTGGGTAACAATCCCACTCCCGCAGCCAGCAGAATGACCCAAAATAAATTGGAGCTGATCCATCCCTGAATCTCGAGACGGTCTTCGATAAAATGTAACACGATAAGAGTCCCCAGGGTCCATAGAAAGATCCTCAGGAAATGTTTTTTGATGATGTGTTCCCAGATATGGTTTGTTAAAAAATGTTCAGGAACAGTAGTCACAATAAGCAGGGTAACCAGCCCACTGACGAATAGTACGATCCGTACCCAGTCCCACTCATTTGGGCCTATCTCACCAATGCTGACAAGAATAATAAAAAACATAAATCCCAGAATCAGAAGGGCCCTGGTAAATGTAACTTTCAATAGCTGTGGTATTATCAGTTCCTTCCGGAAGCAGCTACATTGGTGATCGTCAGTATGTATATGAAACCGGTGGCCTTCATGGAAGGGCTGGTAACGTGCAATTCCCGGAATAAGATTCAACACGAATCCTGTGGTTATAGCCAGACCCAGTATAATTACGGTGATAAACAGGTAGGTTTCAGGAATCATAGCCATCATAATAAAAGCCTCATCACCAAAAGTAGCTATCATCACGGTCACCAGCGAAGCAAAATTCATCACGCGGTGCGCATAAAGCGATACTACTGTAAAAGTTCCAAGACAACCCGGAAGGATGCCAAAAAAACCGGCAAACAGGATCTGAAGCCAACTGGAGGACCTCAGATGCTTGCTCCAACTTCCCCTGGTTTGAACATTGAGATACTCAATAATGAGCATGATGACCATGACAAAACTGGTAATCAGAATGGCATGGCGTACCGGATCAATAAAATTGAGTTCTTCGCTGTGTTGAAGGTCTGATAGCATGGATCATAAAAGTAAGAAAAAACCTAAAAAGGTTGAGGCTTCCACTTTCGTTAAAAGTCGATAAGCGATTTGCAAAATCGCTCTACATGTAGTCCGTTATTGGTTTTAAAGCAATGAAACAGTTTAACAATTTTGCAATCTACCTCAGTAATCATACCACTCCATCGGCCCGCTCTAAGCGGTCCGACGGATAAAACCATATACCTGAGGAATATTTATTCCCCCCAAATCATCCGGTAAGTATAGGGGATATTTAATTTCATCCTGTCACGAATAGAACCATTGATCCATTCTTCGGAAAAAGGAACAATCTTCACATATTGTAAAGATGAATTTTTGTTTCTTCCATACTTGTAATCATATGGAAATTCACCTTCCTCATCAATCACATTCTCATCCAGCAATTGATTTGGTACAGAAATAAAAAACCGGCTGTTTGTGTTTTCATCAGTCCCCCATAAGTCCTTTTCGGCTAAATACAGATAAAGTTCTGAGGCCAGAGATTTTGAAGGATCAACAAACCGGATATTTTCATCAACCATTGCATCATAGGTTTCATTCAATCCCTTCAGATAAAGAAAATGCTCTTTGATTTGCTCCCCGAAGTAAGGATAATGTGTGCATCCCAGAATCACTCTTGATAACTTTCTGTCAGGAAATTCATCCAATGCTTTCATTAATAGATGGGTAACCATATACTTAATATAGTTACCGACAGAATTGAGTTGAACGTGAATTAATTCACCCTTTTCATCATATTCGGTCATAAGGCTATTTCCACCCTCAAAGTTATATTCATCCCAAAGTGCGGTATCGATCTGATAGCCGGGATGACCGACATCCGGTCCCTGATAAACCCGGTTATCCCTTGGTCCTGAGGCCTCCGGGTTGATATAATTAAGATCACCATCAATAGCGCCTGCCAATCCTATGCCTGCCTGCTGTACAACTGCAATTTCTTCATCAGGAAATTCATTTTTGAAATTTCTTCTTATCGATCTTGGATAACCTCCGGAAGAACAAGTTCCCTCTGTAGCCAAAACTCCTACAATTATTTCACCAGACTCTTCCATATCCGATAACACTGCCATAGAACCTGCATCAATAATTCCCATAATCCGGATATCCAAACCCCAAAAATCCAAAGCTTTCCGTACGGTATTATAACCATATGCGGTTGCCGTATTACATGCAATCACAATAGCCTTGACAGCTTCTTTATCATCCCTTGCAATTGAATCTCCTGGTGAGGTATAATAGGAGTTCCCAAGAAGAAATCGAATATCCTTAATTACCAGTTCCCTCAAAAACTCCGCTTTTCCTTCTGAGTCATATCGTCCGTAAGGCATATTAGCTTCATCGGCAAGGTAGATAAACCGTTCTGAACTAAAATCCGGAATTCCATCACTCCCTTTACTTTGGTAATTATTGTTGTATTCATCTAACTCATAAATTGTATTTAACACTGCAAGGCCCCCTGTTCCTGAGTCAAAAATTCCAATAGGCAAAGAATTCCTTTCTTTCGGATAATCATGTATGGGAACATAAAAGGGACTGGTTTGATCATTTAATATCTCTGATAAAATTTGAAACTCCCCATTAATTTGAGCATCCTGGCGATTACAAGCCAAAAGAAGAATTAAAGAGAAAAAGAAAAGGAAATTTGCGATCATGTTAAAATTCTTCATGTCAAAACAAGATTTAGAATTAATTAATACCGAATAATTTCAATTAAACCTGGTTGAAATTATTAAAATTCAACTAAAATGTAAGGGGTTTGGAAATTATTCCCTTGTAATGGCCTTGCTTTTATATTAGGTCCGGGAATAGAATTAGAGGGTCACCAGGATTTCTCTGAAACCCAATCGACTTACAAAGTCGATCTACAAAAACTTCACTATTTTTTTAGTAATGGAATAATTTAACAATTTGGCAATTAAAAAATAAGTTTTACTTTTACCCGCTCAATTGCGCAGATATCATGCATCAATTCTTTATCATACTTATCTCTCTGATCCTTGCATTCAAGCAATGACAGGAAAGTGATATATGCACATAATATAAAGCTTTCCACAAAACGGAAAGTTTTTTTTTGTTAGGCTGAGTTGTTAATTAATAAATAAGTAAAAGTGAAAATCCCACTACGCAGCAGTATAACCACACAAGGCAGGCATAGGGCAGGGGCCCGGAGTCTCTGGAGGGCCAACGGGATGAAGGAGGAACATTTCAACAGGCCGGTAATAGCCGTTGTAAACTCTTTCTCACAATTTGTTCCCGGACATGTTCACCTGCAAAATGTAGGGCAGATTGTAAAAAAAGAGATTGAAAAGCAGGGTTTCTTTGCAGCCGAATTCAATACAATTGCCATTGACGATGGCATTGCAATGGGTCATGAAGGAATGCTTTATTCACTTCCATCCAGGGATCTCATTGCAGATAGTGTGGAATATGTGTGTAACGCTCACATGGTGGATGCCATGGTTTGCATCAGCAACTGCGACAAGATCACTCCGGGCATGCTCATGGCTGCCATGCGAATTAATATTCCCGCAATATTCGTATCCGGAGGTCCCATGGAAGCAGGGGAACTGGATGGCAAACAGTACGATCTTGTGGATGCCATGGTCATGTCTGCCGATGATTCCATATCTGATGAAAAACTCCATGCTATAGAAAAAATTGCCTGTCCAACCTGCGGATCCTGCTCCGGTATGTTCACGGCAAATTCCATGAACTGCCTGAATGAGGCTATCGGAATGGCCTTACCGGGTAACGGAACCATTGTGGCCACGCATAAGAACAGGCTTAAACTGTTCAGGGATGCCGCCACACAAATAGTTGAATTAACCAAATGTTTTTATTACCAAGGCCATACCGGTGTGCTGCCGCGCAGCATTGCCACCAGGCCCGCCTTCCTGAATGCCATGACCCTGGATATTGCCATGGGAGGATCCACCAACACTGTGTTGCACCTGCTTGCCATTGCACACGAGGCAGAGGTTGATTTTACCATGAACGACATTGACGGTTTGTCGCGTAAAGTACCCACACTTTGTAAGGTTGCTCCAAGTTCTTCCTATCATGTACAGGACGTGAACCGGGCAGGGGGCATTATTGGCATCATGTCGGAGCTCAGCAAAGCCGGTCTGTTGGACACCTCAACCGGCAGGGTGGATGGGATCAGTTTGAAGGAAGCGCTTCTGAAATACGACATTACAGGAGGCACCGGATCGAATCCGGAGCACGAAATATACAGAAGTGCACCTGGCGGAATAAAGAACCTGGTACTGGGATCACAGGACCGCATGTATGCAGCTTTGGATACCGACCGTAAGAAAGGATGCATCAGAAATATTGAAAATTCCTACTCGCGCGATGGTGGTCTGGCAGTTCTTTACGGTAATATAGCAAGTAAAGGATGTATTGTAAAAACCGCAGGTGTGGATGAAAGAATCCGGAAGTTCAGGGGCCGTGCAAAATGTTTTGATTCCCAGGAATCGGCGTGTAACGCCATTCTTGAAAACAAAATTCTTCCGGACGATGTGGTTGTGATCCGGTATGAAGGTCCCCGGGGCGGCCCGGGAATGCAGGAGATGCTGTATCCTACCTCTTACCTGAAATCAAAAGGTCTTGACAGGGACTGTGCTCTGATAACAGATGGCCGCTTTTCAGGTGGCACTTCAGGATTGTCTGTCGGGCACATTTCGCCAGAAGCTGCAGCAGGTGGCACACTCTCCCTGGTTAAGGATGGCGATCCCATTGAAATCGATGTGCAAAAAAGACGCATTCACCTGGCTGTCACGGAGAAAGAAATTGCACTCCGGGAAGCCAGGGAAAAAAGCCGGGGACCCGATGCCTACACTCCGGAAAACCGGAACAGAATTGTGCCTAAATCGCTTAAGAGCTATGCAAATCAGGTCAGCTCTGCAGATAAAGGAGCTGTCAGAATAGTCAGGTAAAAAGACACCCGCTAAGAATGCGGATGGCTAATTAAGATTGAAACATCCTAAACCATGTCAAAAATCAAAAAAAATCAAGCCATACCCGGAGCCAGGGCTCTTATTTACTCCCTTCTGGAAGAAGGTGTGGATACCATATTCGGCTACCCGGGAGGGGCAATTATGCCTATATATGACGAACTGTACGACTATGAGAAAGAATTGAATCATATCCTGGTAAGACATGAACAGGGGGCTGCCCATGCAGCCCAGGCATATGCTATGGTATCGGGAAAAACAGGTGTTTGTTTTGCCACCTCAGGGCCGGGAGCTACCAACCTGGTAACAGGCATTGCCAATGCCAACCTCGATTCTGTTCCAGTAGTCTTTATTACGGCACAGGTTTTTTCAAACCTCATCGGCTCGGATGCTTTCCAGGAAACAGATATCCTTGGTATTTCCATGCCGGTTACGAAATGGAACTACCAGATAACCAAAGCAGAAGAAATTCCCGGGATTCTTGCAAAAGCATTTTATATAGCTGCATCCGGAAGACCTGGTCCGGTATTGGTTGACATTACCAAAGATGCCCAGATTCAAACCCTTGATTTTAGCTATAGAAAGTGTGAATTTCTACGCAGTTATAATCCCAATGTTGTGCCGGATCCTAAGAATATTGAATCGGCAGCAATTTTAATTAATAACTCAAAGAAACCCTTGATATTGGCCGGACATGGAGTCCTGTTGTCCGGAGCTGAGAAACAGCTTCTCGCTTTCTCGGAAAAAGCAGGGATCCCGGTGGCATCTACATTACTGGGATTATCTGCTTTTCCCGCCGGGCACCCACTCTATGTTGGTTTGTTAGGGATGCACGGCAATTATGGTCCGAATGTAAAAACCAATGAAGCCGATCTGATCATCGCCATTGGAATGCGTTTTGATGACCGGGTTACAGGAAATCTGAGTAAATATGCCAAACAGGCCAGTATCATTCATATTGAAATAGATGCATCAGAGATAAATAAAATTGTACCTGTGGATGTGGAAGTCCATGGCGATGCGAAAAGCACACTCGAAGCATTGCTGCCTCTGGTCCGGAGAACGAACCACAAAAACTGGGTATCAGAGTTCAAAACCCTGATGGATACTGAAAATGAGAAGGTTATAAAAAGTGATTGTTATCCCAGATCGGGAAAAATAAGAATGGGAGAAGTGATCCGAAGGATCTCTGATAAAACCAACGGCAAAGCCATCGTTGTAACAGATGTCGGTCAGCATCAGATGGTAACGGCCCGGTATTTTAAGTTTACCGAACCCAATACCCTTATTACCTCCGGGGGAATGGGAACCATGGGATTTGGCATCCCGGCAGCTGTGGGATCCAAAGTGGGCAGACCCGACCTTCCGGTCTTCGCATTTATCGGAGACGGGGGGTTTCAAATGACCCTGCAGGAACTGGGCACAATTTATCAATATAACATCCCGGTAAAACTGATCATACTCAACAACAATTTCCTCGGTATGGTAAGACAATGGCAGGATATGTTTTTTGACAAAAGATATGCTTCAACAAAATTGGTGAATCCCGATTTTGTAAAAATCGCAGAGGGATTTCATATCTCTTCAAGAAGAGTTGAAGAAAGAAAAGACCTGGATGATGCAATTGAAGAAATGATGGCCCAAAATCAACCATACGTACTTGAAGTCATGGTCGAAAAAGAAGCCAATATTTTTCCCATGATCGAGCCGGGAGCGTCGGTTTCAGAAGTAAAACTTAGCTAATAAATAATCCATAAAACAAGATGCAAGAAGAATTTACCATATCACTGTTTACGGAGAACCATATTGGGATCCTCAATCAAATCACCATCATATTCACACGAAGGCAAATCAATATTGAAAGCATTACAGCATCGGAATCAGCCGTATCCGGGGTTCATAAACTGACAATTGTGGTGCATACGGCCCGTGATCTGATAGAAAAAGTGGTCAGGCAGGTAGAAAAACTGGTGGAAGTTTTAAAGGTATTCGTTCATACTCCCGATGATATCATATATCAGGAGATTGCATTGTATAAAGTAAAAACCACCGAACTCATGGGCAGTAACAAGATCGAACAAATCGTCCGGTCTTCAACGGCCAGGTTCCTGGAAATTACACCGGAATACGTGGTCATTGAAAAAACCGGACATAAAGAGGAAACCACTGAATTACTGAAAAAGCTGGACCCATATGGTGTGCTCCAGTTTGTAAGATCAGGGCGGGTGGCCATAACCAGGCAAATTAAAGAACTCACATCCTACCTCAAAGAACTGGATGAGGCCAACGGAAAGAATATTAATCAATAATAATCTATATTATGGCAAAGATCAATTTTGGAGGCGTTGAAGAAACTGTGATCACCAGGGAAGAGTTTCCCCTGGAGAAAGCCCTGGATATACTGAAAGATGAAACCATTGCGGTGATCGGCTATGGAGTTCAGGGCCCTGCCCAGTCACTGAACATGAAGGATAACGGATGTCAGGTGATCATTGGACAATCGCCTGACTTCAGGGAGGACTGGGACCGGGCTGTTGAGGATGGGTGGCTCCCCGGAAAGACCCTGTTTCCTATTGAAGAAGCAGCTGAAAAAGCCACGATCATCCAGTATCTTGTTTCAGACGCAGCGCAACGCACAGTCTGGCCGGTTCTTAAAAACCACCTGAAGGAAGGCGATGCCCTGTACTTTTCACATGGTTTCTCAGTGACCTATAAAGATCAGACAAATGTGATTCCGCCCGGTAACATTGATGTGATCCTGGTTGCACCTAAAGGTTCCGGAACCAGTGTAAGAAGAAATTTTCTGGCAGGTACAGGCATCAACTCAAGCTACGCGATTTATCAGGATTTTACCGGCAGGGCAAAAGAAAGAACTTTGTCCCTGGGTATCGTCATCGGTTCAGGATACCTGTTCCCCACAACCTTTGAGAATGAGGTATATAGTGACCTGACCGGTGAAAGAGGGGTCTTAATGGGAGCCATTGCAGGCATCATGGAAGCCCAGTATCAGGTGCTGCGGAAGAATGGTCACAGCCCCAGTGAAGCTTTTAACGAAACAGTAGAGGAACTGACACAGAGTCTGATCAGATTGGTGGATGAAAACGGCATGGATTGGATGTATGCCAATTGCAGTGCCACGGCCCAGAGAGGAGCCCTGGATTGGAGACATAAATTCCGGGAAGCCGTCTTGCCGGTGTTTAAAGACCTGTATGAGAGTGTAATATCCGGTGTAGAAACAAGAATTGTACTGGAACGAACCGGCAGCCCTGATTATAAAACAGAACTGGCAGCAGAATTAAAGGAAATGCGGGAGTCCGAACTATGGCAAACGGGGGAACAGGTCAGGAAACTCCGGCCATAAAGTAAGGCATTCCAATAACCAAACAATTAGTCAAATGAGTAGAAAAATACAAATATTTGATACCACCCTCAGGGACGGAGAACAAGTACCCGGCTGCCAACTGAATACCATTGAAAAAATCGAGGTTGCCAGAGCTCTTGAAGCGCTGGGAGTGGATGTGATAGAAGCCGGATTCCCAATATCCAGCCCCGGTGATTTTCAATCGGTTGTGGAACTCTCAAAAGCGGTTCGGGAACCTGTGATCTGTGCACTTACAAGGGCTGTAAAGCAAGACATTGAGGTGGCTGCCGAAGCACTGGAATTTGCTAAGAAGAAGAGGATCCATACCGGTATTGGAACCTCTTATTATCATATCAACCTGAAGCTGCACTCGAACGAGGAAGAGATCCTGAAACGGGCCATCGAGGCAGTTAAATATGCTAAGAAATTTGTGGAAGATGTGGAATTCTATGCCGAAGATGCAGGCAGAACAGAAAATGCCTATCTGGCACGGGTCATTGAAGCTGTAATTGCTGCCGGTGCTTCAGTAGTCAACATCCCCGATACAACAGGATATTGCCTTCCGTATGAATATGGGGAAAAGATCAAATACCTGACCGAGCATGTTTCAAATATTCATAAAGCCACCATTTCCACTCACTGTCATAACGACCTGGGAATGGCTACTGCCAATACCATAGTTGGGATTACCAACGGTGCCGGGCAGGTTGAAGTTACCATCAACGGCATTGGCGAAAGAGCGGGAAACACATCTCTTGAAGAGATTGCAATGACACTGAAAAGCCACAACGACCTGCCGTTTCATACAGATATCAACACCAGGAGAATCCACCAAACAAGTCGGCTGGTTTCTTCTTTGATGAACATGCCTGTACAACCCAACAAGGCCATTGTTGGAAGAAATGCTTTTGCACATTCCTCGGGTATCCACCAGGATGGAGTATTAAAAAGCAGGCAAAACTATGAAATAATTGATCCAAAAGATGTTGGCATCAAGGAATCTTCTATCGTGCTGACTGCCCGGAGCGGAAGGGCAGCCCTGAAACATCGCCTTCAAAACCTGAATTATGAATTCAGCAAAGAGGAACTGGATAAAGTATACCATGAATTCCTGGTTTTTGCCGATAAGAAAAAGGATATTAAAGATGAGGACCTGAAAGTGCTTGTTGGGAAAACCAGTAAAGAGGAAACACCCTTAAAACTGGAACTTCTTCAGGTAGTGTGTGGCAAATCAGCAGTTCCCATGGCATCGGTAAGAGTAAAAATGAACAATGAGGTGCTATCGGCCACAGCCGACGGAAACGGCCCGATTGACGCAGCCTTTTCTGCTGTAAAATCCCTTGTCAAAAGAAAAGTGCGGCTCGAAGAATTCCTGATCCAGGCCATTACCAAAGGGAGCGATGATATCGGAAAGGTCCATGTTCAGGTTGAAAACAGGGGGAAAATGTATTATGGGTTTTCTGCCAATACGGATATCATTACAGCATCGGTTGAAGCCTTTCTGGATGCCTTATCCAAAATTGTTTGAACATTAACTTGCGTATAACTCATTTAAAGGAACGTGAAAGCAAAAACACTGTTTGATAAAATATGGGATGACCATGTTGTAAAGTCCATCAACGATGGGCCTGATGTATTATATATTGATAAACATTTTATTCATGAGGTTACCAGCCCACAGGCTTTTTCAGGTTTGGAGAAACGCGGTCTGAAAGTTTTCCGCCCTGAAAAAACATTCGCTACATCCGACCATAATGTACCTACGGCTGACCAACACCTGCCTATCCGGGAAGAATTATCAAGAATTCAGGTCCGGACACTCATGGATAACTGCAACAAGCACCACATCACGTTGTACGGTTTAAACCATCCAAACAACGGCATTGTACATGTCATTGGCCCTGAACTGGGCATGACCCGGCCGGGAATGACTATTGTATGTGGGGACAGCCATACCGCCACGCATGGCGCTTTCGGGACAATTGCATTCGGAATTGGGACCAGCGAAGTGGAGATGGTACTGGTCAGTCAGTGCATCCTTCAAGCGAAACCAAAAACAATGAGGATCGTGATCAATGGAACTCCGGGAACCGGAGTCACATCAAAAGACATCATATTGTACATCATTTCAAAGATCTCTGCAAGCGGGGCTACCGGTTACTTTATTGAATATTCCGGCACAACCATCTCAAATCTTAGTATGGAGGCCCGCATGACTATCTGTAATATGAGTATAGAAATGGGGGCACGCGGTGGATTGATCGCGCCGGATGATACCACCTTTGATTACCTGAGAGACAGGTCATTTGTTCCAAAAGGAGACCAATATGACGCACAGGTTGTGCGATGGCGCCAACTCAAATCAGATGAGAATGCCCGGTTTGACAAAGAACTGGAAATCGATGCAACTGAAATTGAACCCATGATAACCTATGGCACGAATCCCGGAATGGGTGTTGGTATCTCCGGTTGCATCCCCGATAAACATTCCATAGCCGGTGAGAACTGGCCTTCGGTAAAGAAATCCCTTAAATACATGGATTTGGAACCGGGGGCAGCCCTTCTCGGACACGCGGTTGATTATGTATTTGTTGGCAGCTGCACAAACGGAAGAATTGAAGATCTCAGGTCTTTTTGTAAGATCATAAAGGGCCGGAAGAGATCTGATTCTGTGATTGCATGGATTGTTCCAGGTTCCAAACAAGTTGAAAAACAAGCTCATGCTGAAGGATTGGTTAAAATACTGGAAGATTCCGGTTTTGAACTGAGACAGCCGGGATGTTCGGCCTGCCTGGCCATGAATGACGATAAAGTACCTTTAGGGAAGTATGTCGTTTCAACCTCAAACAGGAATTTTGAGGGCAGGCAGGGCCCGGGAGCAAGAACCATGCTTGCCAGCCCCTTAACCGCAGCAGCAGCAGCCTTAACCGGAAAAATTACCGATCCCAGAGAGTTTTTATAGGATCTTTAAAAGTTTATTATATATGGCTTTGGAAAAATTTTTAAAATTAGAATCGGGTTGCATCCCCCTGGCTGTTGAGAATGTCGATACCGATCAGATCATTCCTGCCCGTTTTCTGAAAGCAACATCACGTGAAGGTTTTGGAAATAATCTGTTCAGAGATTGGCGGTTTGATGGCAAAGGAAATCCCATTACAAACTTTGTATTTAATGATCAAAGGTATTCCGGAAAGATCCTTGTCGCCGGAAGGAATTTTGGCTGTGGGTCAAGCCGGGAACATGCGGCATGGGCCATCTATGATTATGGATTCAGAGCAATTATATCCAGTTTTTTTGCCGACATATTTACGAACAATGCCCTGAATAACGGACTGCTACCGGTAATGGTTTCTGACAAATTCCTGAAAGATCTGTTCCGGCATCTTAATGAAAAACCGGATCTTAATGTAATCATTGATCTTTCACAGCAATTGGTTGTCAATAAGCATTCAGGAGCAACCGAGCATTTCGGGATCAATAGTTACAAAAAAAATAATTTACTCAAGGGTTACGATGATCTGGATTATCTGATAAGTGTTCGCAAGGAAATAGAAAACTTTGAGAGAACCAAAACTCAAACCATATGAATCTTAACATAGCTGTTTTACCCGGGGACGGGATCGGTCCCGAAATAATTGAAGAAGCTAAGAAAGTTGTAGATGCCACAGCCCGGAAGTTTGGCCACAGGATCCAATATGATTATGGCCTGGTAGGTGGTGTTGCCATTGACAAAACCGGAAATCCTTTTCCTGATGAGTCGTTTGATTTGTGCCAGAGCGCCGATGCTGTTTTGTTTGGAGCCATCGGCCATCCAAAATACGACAATGATCCCAAAGCCAGGATCAGACCGGAACAGGGATTGCTGGCCATGAGAAAAAAACTGGATCTTTTTGCCAATGTCAGGCCGGTGATGACTTTTCCTTCCCTGGCTGATCAATCACCACTTAAAAAGGAATTGGTTAAAGATGTTGACTTTATTGTTGTTCGTGAGCTCACCGGAGGCATTTATTTCGGAAAACCCCGGGGGCGGTCGGAAGATGGCCTGACCGCTTTTGATACATGTGTTTACAGCAAATACGAGGTTGAAAGAATTATCCGGCTTGCCTGTGAATATGCAGGTAAAAGATCCGGCAGGTTAACAGTGGTAGACAAAGCCAATGTTCTGGCCACTTCCCGGCTCTGGCGTGAAACCGCTCAATCCCTGTCAAAAGAATTTCTAAAAGTCAGGATGGATTACATGTTTGTGGATAACGCAGCCATGCAGATCATCCGGCAACCTGCAAACTTTGATGTGATTGTCACTGAAAACATGTTTGGAGATATCCTCACAGATGAAGCCAGCGTTATAACCGGTTCACTGGGACTCCTCCCCTCCGCCTCCATTGGTGAACTGACATCGGTCTTTGAACCCATTCATGGTTCCTATCCCCAGGCTGCCGGAAAAAACATTGCCAATCCCATGGGGACCATCCTGTCTGCTGCCATGATGATGGAGCATGCTTTTAATTTGGAGAAAGAAGCAAACCTTATTAAGGAGGCTGTTTCCAAAGCCATTTCCGGGCATTTTGTAACGGAAGATCTTACATCTGAAAATGCAAAAACCACATCTGAAGTGGGTACCTGGATTTCAGATTACATCATAAAAAAATCGGGTGAGACCCATTATTAAGGAGCTGTCTCAAAAGATCCTGAACCCCTGACCTGCTGTACAGGCCGGGTTTCAGGATGACGTTCTTTTATAGTATAGGCGCCAAGCGCTTCAAAAGCGCTAGGCGCCTGACCAGTTTTATTGCTTAAAATCCCTTATCATATTCAGGAGGTCGTCTCCAACCGGATTTTCAGGAAGCGCTTCTTTAAGCTTAAGTGCATATTCTTCAGCGGCTGAATAATTCTGTCTTTTCATGTAGAAGTCAGTCAAGGCATAGAGATAATCGGAATTGCCAGGATCGAGTTCCAGAGATTTTAATAAAGACCTTTCAGCCTCATCAAATTGTTCAAGGAAATTTTGCAACAGGCCGAGGTTATAATATATCCTGGGTCTGTCAGGTATATATTGAGTGGCTTTTTTAAGATAAATAACCGCTTCGGAGTAATTTTGCATCTCGGCAAGCAACAATCCAAATGAGTACAAAGCTTCATGCACACCGGGATGGTTTTTAATGATATCCCTGAAAATGATGCCGGCCTTAATGTTGTCTCCCATTTGATTGTAAACCATTGCCAGATTCATTTTTGCCGGATAAAACTTATCATCAATCCTCAGGGCCCCGGTATAGTTCTCCACCGCTTTCTCAAACTCTCCCAGGTTTCCGTAAAGGATCCCCAGGTTATGTCTGCTGGCCGGAAAGTCAGCTGTGTACTCCATGGCCTGTATATATTCCTGCAGGGCCTGCTGATATGCTTTTTGATGCAGGGTGTCAATCTGTCCGGTTGGTTCCGAACTTAATTTAAAAGCAGCATTGATACGGACCGCTTTCACCGGATCATAAAGCATTGAGATAAGGTCCCTAAGGTAATTCTTCTGATCAAGGTTTGTATAACTTTGAACGGCTGCAAAACGAATGATTGATTCATTATCGGATAACAGATCACCTATGGCTATGGCACTCTTTTCATCAGGAAAAGCGTTCAGTAATTCAATGGCGCTGGCCCGGGCAACCACAGGATACAGGGTATCAAAAGCCAGCCGGATCAGTCCGTCCACTGCCGATGTATCCATGGCCCTGCCGGCAGCCAGAATGCTCCCGTAATGCGGTTTCCTGCTTTTACCATACCACTCACTCATCTGGTTTATTGCCCAGACCACGTTCTTGTCTGCATGACACTGGTTACAGGCATTGGGAACCCCAATGTCACGGGTCAGGTCCGGACGCGGGATCCTGAAGGAATGGTCGTTTCTGAAATCCGGTCCCATATAATACCGCCCCGTCATGTGGCAGTTGATGCACTGGGCTCCCTCTCCCACCTCATACCGTCTCCCTGTAAGGATAACCGGATCGCCTGCCTCTCCCGGGTATTTATGAAAATGATGGTCATAGGCTTCATAATCAGCCGCCTTATGGCACTGCAGGCAAAGGGCATTATCGTCCAGCAACCGCTTTCCGCTATGTACATTGTGACAGTCATTGCATTTTACATCGTTGGCAAACATTTTACTCTGCAGGAAGGATGCATGCACATAATCTTCTTCAAGTATCTGTCCGTCAGCATAATAGTAGGGCTCTCCAATATTCTGCGGAATAATATAATCCAGAACATCAGGGTAAGAAATATCGAAATCCTCCAAAACCCCCCTCCGGGAATGACATCTTGCACACAGATCCACGTACTGCCGTGTGGTAATTCCACTGGTCTTTACAACCAGGGCCGTATTGTTATTCCGGGGCCTGGATGTTTCGGGAAGCTGCGCCCATATTAAATGTTCAGAAGCCGGTCCATGACAGGCTTCACAACCTACGTTAATCTCAAACCAGGTAGTTGTAAAAGTTTTTGTTTCCGGATCATAACCTTTTTTTAGCTGCGTTGAGTGGCAATCGGCACACATACCATTCCAGTTCTGGCCATTATTTGTCCAGTACAGCCAGTCTTCAGGAAGGATCTTCTCACCTGCATACACGCTGTCACCCAGATGGTACCAGCGTTTTTGTTCGGTATCCCAGGTTATTGGCAAACATTGCAGCCGCCCTCCCGGGAACGGGATCAGATACTGCTGAAGCGGAGTATAACCGAAGGTGTAGGCAATTTCAAATATACCCATTTCTCCACCGGGACCTGGAGTTTCAACGTAATATTTACCCTCTTTAATAAAGAACCTGCTCTCCACTCCGTTTCTTTTAAAAACCGCATTGTTAAAGTCGCCCAATACCGATGTGGAAGAGGCCGTGTCCATGGCATGGTAATGATGTGATTCTTTCCACAGATCATATTCCAGCTTGTGGCACTCCAGACAAGAAGGACTGCCGGTATAATAAGGAACATCTGCATGGTATTGCAACCCCGGTTGCTGTATGGACGACCTTAAAAGATACACCGGAAAAGACAGCACAATAACTGCCGTAGCAATAAATCCTATGTTTTTCCAGTGTTTCACCCTTGCATATTATATAAATGTCACCTGAGATTTTTCAAAGAACCTTCTTTTAACTTTCCTGCCAAGGTCCACCTTAATAAGGCCCTTCTCAACAAAAACAGGGTGCAAATCCAATGCTCTTGGGGCAGGCGGACTCAACACATTCCCGGTTTTATCGAACTGCGAGGCATGACAGGGACAAACAAACAATCCGGATTCTTCAATCCAGCGGACCGAACATCCAAGGTGTGTACACTTTAACGACACAGCCAGAAAACCACCATCCGGCAATCTCACAAGATACAACTGCCCGCTTCTGAATGGGTACACGGTTCCGGGTTCGATGTCTTCCAGCCTGCCAATGGCCTTAATCCGGTTCAAGCCGGAATCCTTACTTCTTTTCTCACCGGAAACCAAAAAGGAACCGAAAAGGAGGGTGGCTTCAAATCCGGCCGCAATGCCAAGATATTTCCACATCCTGTTAAAAAATCCTCTTCGTGTCACCCGACCGGAGTTTTTCATTTTTTTATGATCCTGCATTCTGTCACCGGTTTTAATCGTCATCTCATCCATGGCCAGACCAGGGCCATGCCAGGTCCCCTGAACCAGATCCCAACAATGGTTAAGACAATATAGCTTACAATAATAAATGTAAAAACAGCCTGAACTATTTCGTTTTTTGAGAATCTTCCCTTTCCGGCTAACCACCAGATCCATGCTGCCATGCCTGAAAGAATTATAAAAGACGGTAAAAGTCCCTCACTCAGCCAGGCCCACTGTCCCGGGCCGGATAGTAAATCCGGCAACCATTCATCTGATACAATCAACACTACAACCAGAACAATGGCTAGTATGCTGGTTTTACCACACAGTATACGACCCCTTTTTGAAGCAAACCAGATACCGGAAGTGCTCATCCTGAATCTTGAGAAAGGCAGCCAGATAAGTGCACCCAGGATAATTGCAGGAAACACAAAGGCCGCAAAAAAGGGATGAAAATGCATCAGCAACTCCTGAATTCCAAGGAAATACCATGGTGCTTTTGCCGGGTTTGGACTCAATGCCGGGTTGGCACGTTCCTGCAGAGGTGCATTCCAAAGTGCACTAACAAGCAATATAACAGCCAACAAAACCAGAGTTACCACAAATTCCCTGGCTGCCAGGTAAGGTATGGTCGGCACGTAATCCTTATCCGGATTTGATGCGCCTCCCGGAACCACAACCCCTCCGGCTTTACGGACCTTCCAGAAATGAAAGCCCATCAGGACCACTAACACAAGCGGTAAAAAAGCAGTATGGTAATTATAAAAGTTTATGAGGGTTGCAGATCCCACTTCATTGCCTCCCAGAATAACGGTTTGAAGCCAGTCCCCCAGAACAGGAATGTAGTGTAACATACTGGTAGCTATGGTAACTGCCCAATATGACAACTGATCCCATGGCAGAAGGTAACCTGAAAAATTCGATAAAACCACTGCCAGCATCATGCCTATACCGATGATCCAGTTCATTTGCCTGGGTGGAGTATAAGCTTCAGTATAAAAAGTCCTGAGAAAATGAAGAAAGACAATGATCACCATGAACATTCCACTAAAATGATGGATGTTCCGTACAAATTGTCCAAAGAACACCTCGTTCTGAATACCGAGTATGGAATCATAGGCCTCGGCAGGTGAAGCCTGATAAACGAACCGCAAAAGTATTCCGGTAACAACCTGCAACAGGAACAGTATTAAAGCCATGCCACCCAGGCCCCAGGTATGGGTAAATTTCAGGGCAACCTTCCTGACCTGGGTAGGATGAACATGAAGGAGGAGATTGTTAAAAACCTTACGTGTCCTGGTGGATTCCGGAAAATAAGAGTGTGAGTTACTGCTGCTTTCTGATTCCATGGAGTACAAAAATATCAGTAATTCTGATTCTAAGCTATGAATTTTGATATTTATAAAAAATCAAAATTGGGGAGGGCCCCACCCCGTGAAATATTACTTTGAAGTAAACGTTTTGCGTTTATTCCTCAGACGCAAGGTGGAAGGTGAAATTGATTTCCACCTTCCTGGTGAACTCCAATTGAGTGTTGAGAACCCACCTCCGGTGTATTCTCAACCCAGACCATACGCAATCTTTTCAAATACATTAGAAACAATGAGTCAAACACCAGGCTCGTACAAACAGAATCCAGGCCTTTGTTTGACAGCCGGAAACGGATCCGGGAGGAATCTGTAGAATCTTTTATCGAAAATGATAAAGACCCGGCGGAGATCCGGGAAGATACACCAGCCGGGGTTGAAATTAAATTTTTTTTTTTCGAAATAGTTTGTTCTTATTTAGAATTATTATAAATTTGCACATCTTTTCAATTAATTAACACACATAGAAAAAAATGAAGAAAATCATTGTTTACCTTTTTATATTATCAATCCCTGTGATATTTTTCTCCTGCTATCCGGGAGGTGTGGAATACTACAGTGATACTGATATTGTACGTACAGATTATGATATAGATCATAATTTCACGAACGAAACAAAGTACTTTATGCCTGATTCCATTTATCACGCTATTGCTGAAGGGGAAGAGGACAATATTGACAGGCAGTTTGATGAGCAGATTCTTGCACGTATTGAATCAAACATGACCGCTGCAGGATATACCCTTTTACCCGATACCACCGGTGCTGATGTGTATCTTACTGTCACCGTTACTTCATCCAAGTATACAGGTATAGGTTGGATCCCGGGCGGCGGCTGGTGGGGAGGCTGGTATCCCGGCTGGGGCTGGGGTGGTGGTTACAATCCATGGTATCCCTGGTATCCCGGGGGCGGTTACCCGGTCTATTACAGTTATACAACCGGGAGTCTTATCCTTGAAATGGTTCCACCTGACGAAATTGATGAAGATGCAGAGCTTGTAAATATTGTCTGGCAGGCAGTGGGAAATGGATTGCTGAGCAGCAGTCCCGAGAATATAAGTGCACGGATTGACCGGATCATTGACCAGATGTATGTACAATCAAAGTATCTTAATAAATAAGCTCAAACTGCAAAATCGAATATCATGAATAGAATAAAAAATATTATCGCCGTAGTTGCCATTCTTTTTTCTTTGAATGGATACGGGCAAACCTTTTATACCAATCTCTCCTATGATATATCTTTCCCTATGGGAGATACCAGAGATTTTATTGAAAAGACCAGTTTTCGTGGCGCATCCTTTGAGCTGGGCTGGTATGTTGAAAACAACCTCGCTGTGGACCTGAGGTTCTCCTGGCATACATTTTACCAGGACATGCCTACGGATACTTATACTGATGGCACACAAAGTGTTACCGGGAAACAATTCAGGTATATCAACTCTTTTCCGATTACTGCAGGCGTGAACTATTATTTTGTAAATGATGGTATCATTCGGGTATATGGAGGTGCAGGTCTCGGAACATATAAGCAAAATGTCAGAACGGACATGGGTGTGTATTATGTAGAAGACAAGCCCTGGCATTTCGGCTTTTATCCTGAAATCGGACTTAACTGGGAATTTTCCTATGGTGTAGGCCTGAGTATTTTTGCCAGGTATGATGTAACCCTGAAAACCAGGGATTATAATGGAAACTCCTATCTCACCATTGGAATCGGATTCAACTTTACAAATTAACGGCATACAAAAACTGACGATCGATATGAAAAAACATATATTTTATATTTTGATAGCTGTCCTGTTACTGGCTCCAAATACTGTATTCGGACAAAAAGATATTGAGTTAACCGCCTATACAGGCTGGATGCTGGGTGGCAAGGTCAATACATACAACGGAAGTGTAAAAATACATGATGGACAGAACTGGGGGATCACACTCAATAAGTACATCACCACAGGCACCCAGGTTGAAGTCATGTATAACCGCCTGGTTTCCAATGTCGAAATCAGAGAATATGCAAGTGATCCTGAAATTGCATTTAAAATGTCAACGCAATATTTTCATGTGGGTGCGCTTCGTGAACTCATGAGTGAAAATACAGTCAGGCCTTTCGGGGTTGGCACATTGGGAGCCACGGTTTTTCATGCCCAGGATGCAAACTACAATGACCGCTGGCGGTTCTCATTCGGACTCGGCGGAGGTGTGAAAATATTTCCGACCGAGCACATTGGGATACGCCTGCAGGCCCGGTTGCTGGTTCCGGTTTACTTTAACGGTCTCTGGTTTGGCGTAGGTACAGGCGGAGGCAGCGCAGGTGTCAGTGCCAGTTCCACCATTGTTCAGGGTGACTTTACCGGCGGGATTATATTTGCATTTTAAATCTTATTTAATTAAATCCATTACTTAATCTATTGAAATAATGAAAAAAAGTTTAGTTATTTTCTTTTTTGCAGTTTTTGGAATGGCTGCAGTTGCACAATCAAATACTGAAGAAGAGTTGATCCGGGCCTATTTTAAGATCACCAAGATGGCCATATTTGAACAAAGCATGGGGCTTTCAGAAGATCAGGCCACGCTGTTCTGGCCACTATACAAACAATATGAAGAAGAAGCCGGCAAACTCAATGATTTCAGGATCAAATACCTGACCGATTATGTTGAGAATTTTGAAAACATCACTGATGAGCAGGTTGACGGGCTATTGAAATCGGCAAATACATTTAACAAGAAAATGTCTTCATTAAAGACTAAGTATTATAAACTCATAAAGAAGCAACTCTCATCAGGAGTGGCCATGCGTTTTCTCCAGATCGAGGAATATATTCAAACAGTTATCAAGTATGAAATACTGGATACCCTGCCCTTTGTTGGTGATGAGTTTTAATAATTAATCCGATATATCCATATTTAAAAGACCCACTTTACAAACAGAGTGGGTTTTTTGTTTGTATGATCTGGAGGCTCTGCCTGATAAAATAAGCTTCGCGCATAATTATTACGTGAATAAACATTAGTCGAGTATCTGTAGGAGGGTGCCCATAAAGTGTTTCCCTGAAAAGCAATCGACTCAGAGAGTCGATCTACAGTGGATTAGCCTCAGCCTTCTTCGTCCGTCAAAGTTTTAACGAAGGCGGAAGCCTATACCCTATTCTTTGTATCTTTGAGTTGGGGCGCCCGGCTTTTCTCTTTATTTTGAAGAGTTGGTATGATTATGGTACCCGGCTCTATCAATCACTCTTAATCCCGTCCGCACGCTGTCGCCATAGCTTTAGCACAGGCGCCCCGCTTGGGCCGGGCGGACGGATTGTATGATTCTCCGGAATTTAATATCTTTAAGTCTTATCAAATTTCATACCGGCGTGAAGAAAATCCTGTTCCAGGTGATACTTCTTTTATTGATCCCCCTGGCATCCCCGGGCCAGGTTACCTTGTTCCCGGAAGTAAACAAACAGGATATTCCGGACATCTACATCAGAAAAGTGGAAATTACCGATCAATTTACCATCCTCCATTTCTATTACTATCCAATGGATGAGACCTCTATCTGTGCGGACAGGTCCTTTCACCTGGTCCCGAAAGGGACCGGACAAATGTTATATATTATCAGGGCAAAAGGCATTCCCATATGCCCCAAAAGAATAAAAGTAGGCGGGATGAACATCAGTCATGAATTCACACTATGGTTTCCAAAGCTGGAAAAAAAAGTATACCGTTTTGATGTTATTGAATCGCCTCGTGATGGATTCAATTTTTATAATGTTTCAATTAATAACGGACAACAAAACCCCTTGCCGGACACTTGCATCTTCAGAACCCGGAAAGAGTTTGAAAAGCATTTCGAAACGAATGCAGAAAACCTGAACCGGATTGAGGGCATCTGGCAGATTCATGAAGTTATGGACCACTATGGCTTCGATCATATAATTGACAGAAAATACAAGGATAGTTATTATGAAGTGGCCATTATAAAGGAAGATTCCAGGTTCCTGGTGTATGAACTCGACGGAACTCCCCTGGAAGCTGAATACATTAATGTGGCCGGGGGCCGCGGACATTATTTTACCAAATATTTCAGGGAGATCCATACAGAAATCAATACCTATGTGCAGGACATGACAGAGGGCCGTTTTAATCTCGAGTATGAACTTCCGGGGAGACTGGCCCATGAAGAATTGCTGGAAAGATACCGGCCAGGCGACCGGATCCTTATGTTCCTGGAAATTGATCGACTGGTTCCTGAAGTATCAGAGAAACCTGAAACCAGAAAAAAAAAATGAGGATTGATATCATCACGGTTCTTCCGGAACTACTAAAAAGTCCCTTTGAACATTCCATTGTAAAAAGGGCTCAGGACAAGGGATTGGTTACTATTGGCATACATGATCTGAGAGATTTTGCCGGCAATTCCTACAAAAGTGTTGATGATTATGCATTTGGGGGGGGCGCCGGAATGGTGATTGGGATCGAACCGGTGTACCGGGCCATTAAGCACCTGAAAGAACAGAGAAACTATGATGAGATCATTTATACGGCCCCTGATGGTGAACCGTTTTCCCAGGCCAAGGCCAACGCACTTTCCCTGAAAAAAACCCTGCTGATACTTTGCGGCCACTACAAAGGCATTGACCAACGGATCAGGGACCACCTGATCACCATGGAACTTTCCATCGGCGACTATGTACTTTCAGGGGGTGAGCTTGCTGCCGCTGTGGTCACGGATGCCATTGTCAGATTGGTGCCGGGTGTCCTGTCAGATGAAACATCTGCCCTTACGGATTCATATCAGGATCGTATTTTAGCGCCTCCTGTTTATACCAGGCCTGCAAAATTTAAAGGATGGAAAGTTCCTGATGTGCTTTTATCAGGAGATACCGGGAAGATTGAAAAATGGCGGTCTGAACAATCTGAAGAACGAACCCGCAACAAACGCCCCGACCTGTTGAAAGAGGATGATTCTACAGACAAACTTCACTGATCATTCCTCTTCATCCTTCCCTTTACCCATCCCGAATTTAATTGGTATCATTACTCCCATCTGAAGGGTCCTGTTGTACCCTTTCCGGCTGTTCTTATCTCTGAAAATATTTGTAATACCATAAATATAGTTTAACCGGATCTGCGCGCCGGGATTGCCTTTAAAGTGGTAATGCAGCCCGGCTACCAGTCCAAAATCCAGATGCTTAACATCTCCCCTGATATTGTGTGTTACAGAAATGGTCCCGTTTTCTGTATCCCCAACATAGTAATCCCGGGCCACGTTTAAATAGGCCAGGTCAAAACCCAGGCCAATCCCGAATTTCTTTGCAAATCTGTAGTTGATCATCACCGGCAGTTCGAAATATTGAAGTGTCCGCTGTGAATCATAGGATCCCTGAAGCGTGTCCGGTAAAGGATAAAGCTGATCTGAAACTGCAAAATCCCTGGCACCCTTCCGGGATACGAAAAAAAAGGATGGCGATGCGATCCATTTCTCTGATAGTTTAATATCCAGGAATAACCCAAATCCAAGATCCCCTTTTCTTTTAGCTTGTGCCAGCCCGTCAATGGTACTAAGATTGGCACTGACATTAAAGCCAAACTCAATTCTGTCATTGTTGAGTTTGTCGCCAAACAAGAGTCCGATTAACACCTGCGATTGTGCCAGGGGGACGAGGGTGAGCCACAGGAAGGAAGTTAATAAAAGGATTTTTTTCATCTGTAATAATTTAAGATTACCTGAGTATTTTCCTGACAAATGCAACCGTAAAATAGGACATCATAAAAAGTCCGGTGAATCCTTCCAGTCCTGAAATAAACCGTATGATGCCTGAAGGGTAATAATCTCCGTAACCAATGGTCAGGAAGGTGATGGCACTATGATAGAAAGCCACGGCTAAGGGGGGCAGTTTATCCGGATCACCGATTGAGGAGACAATATTGCTTCCATGAATCATCATCAGGAAAAAATACAGTATGGAGAAAAGCATGTATGCCACCAGCATGCTGCCAAGGACCCGGACCGGATTTGTAGCGTACAGACCCATTTTATCAAATATCAGCCATTTAAACCCATAGGCCGGCCAGGTCCACAACCTGCTCCAGGGGTTTCTTTTTGTGTGCTCCTCAATATCTGCCAGGGCCTCATATCTCTTAAACCCGACATAGGCCCTGTCCTCATCGTTATATTTCCCGGTATGATGAAAATTCTCTTTATAAATCCTGAATTGCTCAGCCTTTTGCCTGATGGTGGTTGAATCCTGGTTTTTAATCAAACGCTTGATATTATTGTCCTTCCAGTCAATATATATCCTTCCCAGCAATCGCATGCCTGTAATATTTAAAATCTCAATTTTCACATCATTATCAGAAGGTTGGAGATCGATGATATCCCTGGCAATAGTATCTGACAGATCAATACCACCACATTCTGACACTCTCAAATCAAGGTAATGATCGAGATGACAAGACTTGAAAGATAATTTCCAGATCCTGGAGTTAAGGAAACTCAGACTGCCTTCCCCGAGATCTGAACGGTCAAAATATACTTCGGAATTTCCATATTCAACCAATTCAAAGTTCTTTTCTCCCGGTCCGAAGTTTACACGATTCATGCTGAACCTCCCCTGAATGATCTCACTACCCTCAAAATTCACATCTCCGTTTCCGAATTTTGATCTGTTAAAGTTGATGCGGCCCGTACCAAATTCCACTTTACGAAAGTCCACCCGTGAATCTCCGAACCAGGTCCGTTCAAATGATTTATCCCCGGATCCAAACCGGGCATAGTGAAAGTTCACTACACCGGTTGCGAACCTGGCAACCTTGAAGGATACAAACCCATTTCCAAACAATGTATTGATAAAAGAGGTGGTTCCGGAGTTAAATTCGGTATTAATAAAAGAAACCTGACCTTCACCAAATTCAGCATATTGAAAATCCTTGATCCCGTCAGGAAAAATGGCATTCTTAAACAGGGTGTCTCCATCACCAAATTTAACGTTGGAAAAATCAACACTGCCCTCCTTAATAAAAACATTGGAAAAGTTCACCTCACCCGTTCCAAACCGTGCTGAATTAAAAATAACATC
>CAYOFK010000011.1:0-27824 GCA_964403185.1 uncultured Rikenellaceae bacterium
CCAGGAATAATCTTAACGTGCTTATTGAACTTAATTCCTAAACCAAAATTTGATGCAAATAATTTTGGTTTGTCATTAGTTTCTATTTGTATAAAGTAGGGGTAAGAAACCTGATTCTCAGGAGCAAAAAAATACTTTATTGATTGTGAAAAAGCAGGTGACCAGTAAAAGTCAACAGACAGCTTGGATTTTTGTTCTTGACATAAGGAAATACTACTAACATTTAGTAGTAAGCAAATAGCTAATAATAGAAACCTATTCATTTTATTTGATTAAGTAATTTGTACAATCCTTATTGAATTGTATAAGTTGATTCCCTTAAGTCTATACTTGCAACTTATTCTAATTTTGTGACATTACAAAAAAACTAAAATACATTTTGCGTTATTTATAAATATGTATTTGAACGGTTAAAAAAGAGAGAATTTCCAAGGTAGAGGGATAGAATGGTTTTAAGCAATCTGCCTCCGTAATCATAGCACTTTCAGGCCTGTAGGATTTTGGAAAGCCGCTAAACGCTTCAAAAGCGCTTAGCGACTGGTCCCTTGCCAGACCTGCCAGGGTCCGAAGGTCCTGGCAGTGTCGAAAAATCCGGCTGCCCGCTTTCAATGATCCAAGGGATACAGGCTGAGGAAAAGCCAATGTAGATCGACGTTACTCAGATTGCCGGTGCAATCCTCGTGCTGTTTTGCATAGCAAAACGGTGTAAGTCGATAAGCGATTTGAAAAATCGCTCTACAGAACTCACACCAAAGTTTGATTTGCAATTTAGCAATGTAACAATTTAGCATCCTCGCCCCCTAATCATACCAATGATTGGCGTTATCTTCCAGGTGTCAATGGTACTGGTCAGGATGGCTTTTTAACAGGAACTAACCAGTAGTGTCAGAAAAGTTAGTATAACAATTTTGTATAGATGCATTTCTATTTTGAAATATATCAGTATTATTTCTTACTCAGATCAAGGAGCTCAACCACCCTGAATTCTATCGGGTGACTTTCAGCCTGAAGGGATATGTAGCCATCCTTTAATGGTGTGCCATCCGCGAGTGGAAATCCTTCCGGTAGATTATCTCCGCCAATTTGTGGTTTGGAATAAGTAAGCACAGTATCCCCGTTTACCACATGATGTATGATCTCGTCGCCATGAACGTGCATCTCAACAGTCACCCACTCATTGCCATGAAAGGTCTCTGATGCGGAGCTTATACAGTGTTGGGTAATCAGCTGATCGTCAATGACCACATGTGTTCCTGGAGTACAAAGGTTAGCAGTTGGACGGTCACCATCTCCGCTGCCACCAAGGAATTGGGCCTCAATGGAAACCGGGAATCCCTGATCGATATCCATACTCTCAGGAGACTGGCAATGCAACATGGCCCCGCTGTTCTTAAACGCCCAGCCAGGCCCGCCGGGAACCTGTTCTCCAATGAACCTGTATTCCACCCGCAGGATGTAATCAGAGAATTTGTCCTTATAGAAAACATGACCAAATTCTCCATTAAAGGAATCATATTCATCGTAGCTCACCTTGAGTAAACCATCCGCTACCCGGAAGATATTTTTATAGTTTTCATTCAATTCATGCCCTGCAATTTTAATGGTCCAGTCAGCCAGGTCCTCCCCATTAAATAATTGGATCCATTCCTGTTTTTTTTCTTTTTGACCCGGTGAACTGCAGGCAATTATCAGAAGAAATGGTAACAGTCTAATAGGTCGCATCATAAGTTTATTATTTAATTAGTTTAAAGGGTTTTTGATTCATATCAGAAAGGGAATAAACATAAAAGAATTTTTTTTGTAGTTTCTGTAAGAATCTCCAAATCTCTCAATCATCTCCCCTTCCTCAACCTTTGCTGTTACATATATCGATAAAAGATTAACCACTGCTAAAACTACCTGTAATAAACCAGGGTCTTTTAGCATGGCGCCGAACCCACCCAGGATAAGTGATAAGTAGAGAGGATGCCTGATATATTTATACAATCCGGTTGTGATGAGTTCCGAGGTGTCTTCCCATTGTTCGCCAGGTTTCCCTTTCTGAAAAAATTGAAAAAATCCCAGGCATGCCAGCAGAGAGGCTCCGGTCAGAAGAAGCCAGGAAAGAATTTGCATAACGGAAAAAGGATCCTTGAACCAGACAGGGTAATTCAACAACACAATGATGAGGATGCTTTCAAATGAGAAAAAACGGTAAATACCATGATACCGTCCGGCTTTCAGGGAAACCGACCATGATGCATAAATAAAAAAAAGTGTACCAACAATAAAAAGGATCCACTGCAGTGAGTTCATTTCAATTGAATATATTTACTATTTTCAGATCAAAAGTAGTAATATCAAGTAAAATTATAAGGATGATGAACCATAAAGAACTTGCCAATGCTGTATTTGAGGCCCTGAATTCACGGGATTTCTCGGAGCTTAAACCCTATATGTCAGAGGATTTGACTATTGATTTCCCAGGCGCAGAGAGGATTACCGGGCGCCGCAGGGCACTTATTTTTCTCAATGCACTGCTCCGTAAATATCAAAAACTGACATTCACCGTTTCTGATATTTATTGTGTGGAAAACAGGGCGTTTGTAGTATGGAGCAATGCAGGCGAAAGTTCTTCCGGAGAACCTTATAATAATGAAGGGATCACCCTGATAGGTTTTGATGAAGAGAAACTTGTGTTTATCAGTGATTATTTCAAGGATACCTCATTTGTTGAAACATCATGAAAAAAGTACTGGCCTTAAACGGAAGCCCGCGGGTTTCAGGAAATACTTCGCATTTATTGATGCAGTTCATGGAAGGAGCAGGGGAACACAGCACCCTGATCGAAACCATCTATCCTAAAAATGTGAATATTTCTCCATGCAACGGCTGTTTACGGTGTAATCTCCTGAAGAAGTGCTCTATCCGTGGAGATGATTGGGCCGGGCTGAGTGAAAAGATACTTGATGCGGATGTTCTGGTATTTGCATCTCCCGTGTATTTTCATCATGTTACGGCCCCGTTGAAAACCATTATTGACCGGTTCCGGTCGTTTGTTCATGTCCGGATCACGGAATCGGGTCTCACACATACGCCCTGGATAGAGTGGAATAAGGATATGGTTGTATTACTTACCATGGGCTCACCAGATCCGGATGAAGCAACAGCCATCATTGAACTGTTTGAGTTTATGGCCTCCATCATGGGGTCAAATAATAAACTTCATGTTATAACTGCCACCAGGCTGGCAGTTATAAAACAGGTCGCCATGCAAAGGGAGGACCTGGAGAAGCTATATGAAAAGCTGGACATTCCGGAATCCCTGGTTGAAGCGGATTATAAACGAAACCGGCAAGCATTGCAGGACTGCTACAACCTGGGAAAGAAGCTAACCCGTCCCCCTTGGCGAAGGGGGAATTAAAGGGGGATTGATAGAGCCGGGCACCACGATCATACTTATTCATCGGACGACTTCAAATCGTCTGACGATTACAGGCTATGGCGAAAGTAAAGGCTGAGGAAAAGCTAATGCAGATCGACGTTACTCAGATTGCCGGTGCAATCCCCGTGCTGTTTTGCATAGCAAAACGGTGTAAGTCGATTAGCGATTTGCAAAATCGCTCTACAGAACTCACCTCAAAGTCTAATATTCTAAATGGTTCTTATGCAACCTGGAAAGAATGGGGACTAATACAGGCAGTAAGTCTGCAAACCTTTCCGGCCAGAAAGTTCACCCCATTCTTTTTTCTTTCAAAACTATTAAGAATTATTAAAATGTAAACCTAAAGGCCGGCCTTGCTCTGCCGGAGCGGCTACGCGAAGGCGCAGCAGGCAAGGTTGAGCGGGGCTGAGTTATTCCATTGTTTTTAATCTTCCCCGGACAAAAATGCTCAATAATAATTCCTGCTGAGGTTTATTATTCCTCAGTGTTCAGTTCTTTATCAAGAAAATGTTTAAACCAGAACCGGACCTGAAGTTTCGTGAGGTGGCTGCGCTTCTTTCCGCCAATACCATGTCGTTGGTTAGGATACAGCATCAGTTCAAAATCCTTGTTCAGATCCTCCAGGAGATCGATTAACTGTATGGTATTCTGCATGTGCACATTGTCATCGATCGTTCCGTGGGTGATCAGTAATTTCCCCTTAAACTGATCGGCATAAGTCATCACAGAACCGTTTTTATACCCTTCAGGATTTTGTTCCGGGGTATCCATATACCGTTCCGTATATACATTGTCGTATAATCTCCAACTGGTAACCGACGATCCTGCAATTCCGTGAGTGAAGTAACCGGCGCCATAGGTCAGTGCCATGCAGGTCATGTATCCACCGTAGCTTCCGCCTGTAATGCCCATTCTTTCTGCATCTACAAAGGGTTGTTTTCTCAGCCATTTCACGGCTTCGATATAGTCATGCATTTCCCATTTTCCGAGATTGCGATGCATCAGTTCCACTCCTTTTTTTCCATGATGACCGGTACAACGATGATCCACGCTGAAATAGATCACTCCCTGCTGGGCCATGTAATGCCTGGACAGGGATCCATTGTATGCATTCCGTACAGACGGTGCATTGGGTCCGCCATATATTGAAAATATAACAGGGTATTTTTTATTTTTATCAAAATCGGGTGGAAGGGTCCACAACGCCGGAAGTTCCCATCCATCCTCGGTAGTGATGGTAAACAGTTCCACCTTTCCAAATTTGTAATCATCTGTTTCAGGGCCCCTGGAGTCGCCCAGTTCCCGTATCTTTTCTCCTTTCGTGGAATAAAGGGCCATTTTTGTGGGTGTGGTAATATTGCTGTAGGAATCATAATAATAACTGCCTCCGGGAGAAACATTTGTATGATGTGTACCACCGGTTTCCGTCAGTTTCTTCAATCCTTTTCCATTCAACCTGATACTGAACAGATGATTTTGGGTTGAGATCCCTCCGGTACCGTTAAAATAAATGGTCCCGGAGTTTTCAACAACCCTGTTGATGCCGGTTACCCGCCAGTCAAAATCAGTGATTTGGTTTACCAGGTTGCCATTGAAATCATAATGATAGAGGTTCCTCCAACCGTTTTTATCACTGCGCAGCAGGAAGCCTGATCCATCCTCAAATACGTACACATCCTCAAAAAACTCCACCCAGCTTTTTTGTTTTTCTGAGTAAATATCACGTGTTGTACCGGTTTCCGGGTCAGCTGCGTAAAAGATCAGGTGATTTTGATCACGGTTAAGGTATTGGAACACCAGTTCTTTTGAATCTGCAGTCCAGAAAGGCCAGGCCACATACCGGTCCTCCTCTTCATTGGTGTCAATCCAGACAGTTTCTCCCGATTCAAGGTAAGCCACACCAAGTTTAACCAGGGGGTTTGGATCCCCTGCTTTTGGATAATGTGTAATTTCCAGTGAACCATGGGTGCCGTCTGCATTATATATGGGAAATTCCGGGACCGTGCTGTCATCAAACCTGAGATAGGCGATTTTTTTACTGTCCGGAGACCACCAATATGCCTTGTAGCGCGATCCCCTGCCCAGAATTTCCTCATAATAGACCCAGGAGGCCCATCCATTGTATATAACGTCAGAGGCATCAAAAGTAAGGCGTGTTTCTTTGGATGATTCCAGGTCGATTACGTAAAGATCGCGGTTACGGGTAAAAGCTAGTTTCTTCCTGTCCGGTGAAAAGGTTGGATTGTTCTCACGTGATTCAGAATGGGTAATTTGTTTGAACTCCCTTTTTGTTGCATTGTAATAAAAAAGATTTCCTTCGCTGCGGAAAAGGAACTGATTTAAGTCATCGGATATAAGGATGCGTTGTTTTGCAGAAAAACCTTCCGGAAGGTCCTTATCGATCTCACTAAAATCCTGATAACCGGATTCTTCGCCGGTGACTGCATCTACCTTGAAAACTTTTTGTTGATCGTCAATCGTCCTGGTTTCCAGGTAATGCCGGTCATCCAGCCAGCCGGATATTCCGGGCATTTGATTGGAGACCTTTGGACGTTCCCGGCCATAGGCCTGCTGATAGGTGAAATTTTTCTTCTGTGAAAAACCAAGGCTTGTGGCTATGGTGCATAACAGCCAAACTGAAATAAAAAGTGTCTTTTTCATGATATGTTAATGATTGTGTGAATTATAAGTTTTATAATGTTAAATTTCTTTGCTCAGTCCCTGACGCTTCTGTCAAACAATTAGCAAGCTCTCACCTCTCATCCCACCCTCAATCGGAGGCCATCTTCAAGATGGACTCCGAATTGCCCTGCGCTCCGCCCTGTACTTTCCTCTGTTCCGGTCCGGCAAAGCCATTATCTTCTGATTGTCATTAAGGGCGGACCGGTATCACGGGCACCCGTGATACCCCGGGCGATGCCCGGGGCTATTATATTACGGGGCTGTCTCAAAAGCAACCTAATGGCATCATTCCGTACTTGATACGGAATCTTTGTAATGTGAAAATCAGGCTCTTATGGATTCCTGCATTCGCAGGAATGATATGTAATCTGACTTTTGAGACAGCCCCTTCACACATCTTCATGCCAGGCGCCTGATAGCGTGCTGAAAAACCAAACAAGAAGAAGGTCATCCTGAAACCCGGCCTGCGAAGCTGGACGGGGGTTCAGGATCTCATTAACACTTCACAAATATTTAATACTCACCTCTCACCTCTTCTTCTAAATCCCTCTTTGCGGTCCTTCGCAAACCCCTGCCTACTGCTTACTGCCTACTGCCCCATCGCCCCCAACTCTTCCAGTTACTCAAACTGTTTGAATGTTTCTTCTATAATATCCATGGCTTCTCTTAATTGATCTTCAGTGATCACCAGGGGAGGGGCAAACCTGATGATATGGTCGTGCGTAGGTTTTGCTATCAGACCGTTTTCTTTCATAGCCAGACAAACATCCCATGCGGTTTTCCCGCCTTTAGGCGTGATCACAACGGCATTTAAAAGCCCTTTACCTCTCACCATCGAAATCATATCCGAGGAAATGGATCCAAACTTTTCTCTGAAAATCCTGCCCAAACGGTCGGCGTTCTCTGCCAGTTTCTCATCCCTTACAACCTCAAGTGCAGCCATAGCCACTTCAGCTGCAACCGGATTTCCACCATAGGTTGAACCGTGTTCTCCGGGTTTAATGGTCATCATGATCTCGTCATCGGCCAGTACCGCCGAAACCGGATAGATGCCACCCGAAAGGGCTTTTCCGAGGATGAGGATGTCAGGCCTGACGTCCTCATGATCGCATGCCAGTAATTTTCCGGTTCGTGCAATACCTGTTTGCACTTCATCGGCTATAAACAATACATTGTTTTGCTTACAGAGCTCGTATGCTTTCTTAAGATATCCTTCATCCGGGACAAACACCCCGGCTTCGCCCTGTATCGGTTCAACAAGGAATCCTGCTACATTCGGATCTTCCAGTTCTTTGTGGAGGGCGGCCAGGTTATTATACGGAATGGTTATGAATCCCGGTGTAAATGGTCCGTAGTCTTTTCGCGCATCCCGATCGGTTGACATGGAAATGATGGTGATTGTACGTCCATGGAAGTTGTTTTCACACACGATGATCTTTGCTTGATCCGCAGGTATTTTCTTAACCAGATAGGCCCATTTCCGGCACAGTTTTAAAGCCGTTTCATCACCTTCGGCTCCCGTATTCATTGGCAATACTTTATCGTATCCGAAATAGTTTGTAATGTATTCTTCGTACGCGCCGAGTGCACTGCTGTAAAAAGCCCTGGATGTAAGGGCAAGTTTTCCAGCCTGCCTTGACAAAGCCTCCGTGATTTTCGGATGA
Organism: uncultured Rikenellaceae bacterium; assembly: GCA_964403185.1. Classification (GTDB taxonomy): domain Bacteria; phylum Bacteroidota; class Bacteroidia; order Bacteroidales; family VadinHA17; genus CAYOFK01. The sequence continues at coordinate 7,771 of CAYOFK010000011.1, forward strand.
CAATGCCCCTGGTTCACGGCGGAATAGGCTGACAGGAAATCAAAATAGCGTTTTCCTTCAACATCCCAAACAAAAACCCCTTCGCCTTTGTCAAGCACCACAGGGAGTGGGTGGTAATTATGTGCTCCGTACCGGTCTTCACGTTCGATGTAATCCTGTGTGTTCATATCTGGGAACCTTTAGTGTGATAGGAATATTTCCATGCAATGCTAAAGTTTGTTTTCCAGATTTCAAAGAAAAAACAGCTGTTATTAAAGATAAAAGCCAAAGGATTCCGGTTAAAAGTAAAAAAACAGCAAGAATGTGATCCATCATGGAGAAAGAACGCACCCCCGGCCCCTTTCAATAGGGGAACTGGACCCGGAAGGTGCGAGGGCCCCACTCTCAACTGTTAACGACATGCCCTGCAGTATAAAATGTCCCCTTCTGTGTGGGGAGATAAACATCAGCAAGATACAAAGTCCCCTCTTGAGGGTATTTAGGGGTGTGTTATTATCGACGCAAGTCTGATTTTCCCTGGCATTAGCCATGCATATCCCAATAATAGTGTTTCACCCAATGTGTCATCAACTTAAAAACAAGGGATCGGTCGTAATTTCTGTTGGCCGGATATAATAAATGTAGAAGTTTGATTCAAAATTTCTCTACTTTTGATTTCCGCAGGCCACCAATAAATTAATATCTTCATATTATGATTCAGGAATTTATAAAAAACCGGTACAGTCCTTATGCCTTTTCTGATGTACCGGTTAGCAGTGAGCAACTTAAAACATTGTTCGAGGCGGCCCGGTGGGCGCCATCCAGTTTTAACGAGCAACCATGGCGTTTTGTATATACCACAAAAGACCGGGAAGAAGACTTTAACAGGTTTGTTTCAGTTTTGATGGACATCAACCAGGTTTGGGCCATGCATGCACCGGTAATCGGTTTGAGTTTGGCTAAGATTACCTTCAGCTACAATGGCAAACCAAACAGGTTTGCCGAACACGATACCGGTCTGGCAATGGGTGGCTTGTTAGCCCAGGCAACCCACCTGGGACTTAAAGTACATCAAATGGGTGGTTACGATGTTGAACAGGCCAGGCAGAAATTTGGGATTACCAAAGACTTTATGCCCATGGCCATGTTTGTAATCGGTCATCCCGGAGATGGGAAAGGTTTGCCGGAAATAATCCGGAAAAAAGAATCAACAGTACGAATACGGAATGCTCCTGAAACCTTTGTTTTTCTGAACTCATTCAGTCCGGAAGCGGCAGGCCATTAGAACGTTGCCGTTAATTTGAGATTTATTCTTCTGGAAGTCAGATAGTTTGGGATTGCAAATTCACCTGCTTCTCCGCTCAGGTTGTTCACTGTTGTCAGCCATGTGTAAGATATAGTGTTGTTGATGCCCAGAAGATTAAACACTTCCAGGCTGATCCAGGCTGTTTGAAAGACTTTAAAAGGCCCTTTTTCACCAAGAATACTGTTTTCATCTTTCAATATCTTTGATAATCCAATATCAACACGTCCGTATGCAGGCATCCTGAAATACGACTCTCCACTCAGGTTATTTGGAGAACTTGTTGGTAAACCGGAACCATACAGTATGGTGAGATATACCTTAAAAGTGGGATTATTCGGGAAGTAATCCTGGAAAAACAAGCCCAGATTTATGAGTTGGTCGGTGGGCCTGGGATAAAAACGACCGGTCAGTTCTTCATTACTGACACCTCCTGAAACAAGCTTCTGCCGGGTTTGCATAAGCGATAAGCTGAACCATGATTCGGCGCCCTTTACAAACTCTCCGTTTATTTTGAATTCAATACCGGTGGCGTACCCCTTTGCATCATTATTTCCCGAGTATAAAATCCTGACATTATCGAGTTTATAAGTGATCAGGTTGGTGAGATGTTTGTAGTAGATGTCGGCTGTAAACTGGAATGGACGGCCCCAGCCATGAAACCGGTAGGTACTGCCCAGCATAAAGTGGACGGACCTCTGGGCCCTGATATCTGAATTCAGGGTTCCATCCAAACGACGCATTTCCCTATGGAACGGAGGTTGGGAATAATACCCTGTGGCAAACCTGAAACGGACATCTTTCTTCCATTTCGGTTGAACCAGAAACGAAAGCCTGGGACTGAATACCCATTGACTATTAAAGTCCCAGAAGTTGGTCCTGAGACCAATATCCAATTCCAGATCTGCAGATTTTGTTTGAAAACGGTTTTGAAAATGGAAATACGACATCAGGCGTATTGAATTCAGTTCATTATCTGAAAACAACCTGTATGCAAGATTCACGTTCCTGCCGTCGTATGGGATTGAAAACCCTGCTGAATCAACCATTTTCCATTCATTCAAATGATCAAGCACATGTTCTTGCTGAAGGGTCAACCCCCATTTAAGCATAGTATTTTCAACACCATACTCCCCCTTATGACTGAATCCCATAACCCGGGCTTTGAGTTGGTTCCTGGCATGATCTATAAACCTGCCCAGGCCAATGTTCATGATACTGTCTCCAAGATTTTCGGATCCAAGTTCCTTATCAAGTTCATTCAGGGAGTAATAACCTTCGATGTCAAAGTTTTCTTCTTCAATAGTTTGAAACCCATGGCCGATGAACTTTAGAGTTAACCGGTCGGTGGGTTTGTAAACCGCAGAAAGAGCTCCGAGATAGGTATTGAATTTATCCGTTTCCTGACCATTGAGGACAATATATAATTGCACTGCGTCCACAACGGTCCCAAAGGAAGTCCTCCGGTCTTCCGGAAAAAACTGATAGTTATTGATTCCAATATTCCCCAGCAATTCAAGAGTCCAGCGGGGGTTTAGTTTATAGCTTAAAAAGGTTTGAATATCCCCGAACTGAGGTTTATAGTTCCCATGGGTATCCAAGGTATTCAGGAGATATTGGTTGCTCCGGTACCGGCCGCCAAACAACCAGGTGAATTTTGAGTCTTTGGTGCGGCCTTCAAAAAATACGGATGCGCCGAGCAGGCTCAATTCAAACCCGCCTCCTGTACGGGTTGGAATTTTATATCTGATGTCCATAACAGACGACATTCTGTCTCCGAATGAAGCGTTGAATCCGCCGGCTGAAAAACTTACCGAGGAAGCCAGTTCTGCATTCACAATACTCAGGCCTTCCTGTTGTCCGGCGCGGATCAGGAAGGGTTTATAAACTTCAATATCATTAATGTATATCAGGTTCTCATCAAAATTGCCTCCACGGACTGAGATTTGAGAGCTCAATTCACTGGTGGAGGATACCCCGGGTAAGGTTCTCAGATATGATTCCACCTGTCCCGAAACTGAGGGAATGATTCTTATTTCCCGCATTTTAAGCATTACAAAGCCTGCTTCTGTTTCCCTTTCCGGGGCAATGCGAACCTCACCAAGCTGACTAATATCTTTTTGCATTTGGATGCTTAAGGAAAGATCACCGGAAAAAGGGCGGTATCGGTAAATGGTTTGTGATTGGTAGCCAATCATCGAAAACCGGATCATAATGGTGTCCTGAACAGGAAGGCGGAGACTGAAATACCCCTGTGAATCAGAAGCCGTACCTATAGAAGTGCCGGGTACAATAATGTTTACAAGTCCTAAAACATTTCCGGAATCATTGGTTATCCGGCCCTCAACGGTCAGGTAACTCTGCCCCTGGGTGAGAGCTCCCGGCAGTAAGAAACCAATTAATAAAATGATCCTGAGATGTTTATTCATGAATTCCTCAGATAGGGTTCCTAAATTAAACTATTTTTCTCTTCTAAAATTGTAACCGGAAAGAAGTTTCTGAAGTTTCCTGTCAGATTATTTTCAAAAGAAAATGTATTTTTGTATCCGGGCCTCATACATTCAAATCCGTGGTACAACAAGTTGAGATCATCTTACCCTCATTCCCGCGTGGATATCATCTCATAACCCAGTTTATTGAGAAGGAGCTCCCCGGGATGCCAAAAGACGGGTTGCTCCAGATATTTATAAAGCATACTTCGGCTGCATTAACGATCAATGAGAATGCCGATCCTACCGTGCGTCGGGATTTTGAATCTTTCCTGAATAAGCTGATCCCTGAAAACGATCCGGTTTACAAGCATGTTCTTGAAGGTTCCGATGACATGCCTTCGCATCTTAAGTCTTCACTGATTGGGCCCTCCGTAATTATTCCAATCACTAACGGGCGGTTGAACCTGGGAACCTGGCAGGGCGTTTATTTATGTGAATTCCGGAATTACGGCGGTCCCCGGAACCTGGTGCTTACGGTTATAGGGGAATAAGACATTGCACATGTTTACTGCCTGCTTTTCCCACCCTCATCTCAGCATCCGGATTAGTACTCCGACCCTGACTAACTCCGGCATTTATGCCGGGGAAAACACCAGGAATATCACCGGGCTTCAGCCCTGCATCTTCTTTCAAGTTTAAAACAACTTTTTCCTGATCCCCATCTTAAAATTTAATCCTGTATATTAAACATGTTATTTGTTAGGTTTTTATTTCAATATTGTTTCTAATTTTAAGCCCTTGAAACGACTCTGATTGCAACTCGATGGAAAAGATGTTACTGCCTGGAAATGAGGCGCTTGCCAAAGGCGGGGACCTTGTTCAAATAAACCCGGATGCATTGAATGCAGACAGGATCCTTTTTGAAAAACCCATATAATAGCCGTGTTTTCCAGAGAAGATATTATCCTGATAAAAGAAAAAGGATTGAGTTCTGAGCAAATTACCAGCCAGATCCAACGCTTTAAAGATGGATTTCCCTACCTGAACATCATACGCCCGGCTGTAAAGGGTGACGGCATTCAAAGAGTTACTGATGCAGATGATGTTATTGAATTCTTTGATACCCGGATTCATGATCACAGCATGATCAGGTTTGTTCCTGCCTCCGGAGCTGCCTCAAGAATGTTTAAAGCATTATTTGCGTTTGTTCAGAAACCCGGAACGCTGGATGAACATCCTGCGGTTCGGGAAATCATTGAGAATATTGATAAACTGGCTTTTAAACCCGGGCTTCAAAATGTTTTGTCACAGCAGGGTGCCTCCATACATAGTCTGATCACGGATAAAAAGTATGATAAGTTAATTCTTGGCATTCTGGAGAAAAAGGGACTGGATTATGGAGATTTCCCCAAAGCATTGTTGCCATTTCACTGTTACCCAAACCGGAACCGGTCCGCCCTTGAGGAACACCTGGTTGAAGGTGCACTTTATAATAAGAACAGTAGGGGAGAAGTCCATATTTATTTTACCATTTCACCTGAACATGAGCCGGGTTTTGTGAAGCTGTTGGCTGAAGTTCAAAAGGATTATGAAAAAGAATTCAATGTCAGCTATGTTATAAACTTTTCATACCAGAAACCATCCACCGATACCATAGCTGTGGAATTGAATAATGAGCCATTCAGGAATGAGGAAGGCAAATTGATATTCAGACCCGGAGGCCATGGTGCTCTTCTGGAAAACCTGAATGACCTGGATGCGGATGTCATTTTTATTAAAAATATTGATAATGTTGCTCCAGACCGTTTGAAAACACATACAGTCCGGTATAAAAAACTGCTGGGAGGCATTTTGCTTCAGTATAAAGAAAAAATATACACATACCTGAAAAAACTGGATGAGGATGCCGGAAATGAAAGTTTGTGCGACGAAATAAGCAGATTTCTGAAAAATGAGTTACATGTGCAGAGTCCCCTTTTTGAGCGCCTGGATCCCGCCTCAAAAAGAGCCTTCTTTTTTTCCAAACTTAACCGTCCCTTGCGTGTCTGTGGAATGGTACCCAACCAGGGAGAACCGGGAGGAGGACCCTTTTTTGCTGTTAGCCCGGATGGATCAACTGAGTTGCAGATCGTGGAATCATCTCAGATCAACCATTCCAGGGAAGAAACAAAGAAGCTTGTTTCGCAGGCCACGCATTTTAATCCGGTGGATCTTGTTTGTGCAGTACGGGATTATCGCGGAGTTAAATTCGATCTGCGCCTTTTCAGGGATGAAAACACCGGTTTTATTTCAACAAAATCAAGTGAAGGAAGGACCCTGAAAGCCCTTGAATGGCCAGGCCTCTGGAATGGTGCCATGTCGGACTGGAATACGGTTTTCGTTGAGGTTCCCATTGAAACTTTTAATCCGGTCAAAACAATAAATGATCTTCTCAGACCTCAGCATCAACAGGATCTTAATAAACCTGTTTAAAAACCCTGGCAGAATTATTACGATGAACTCCTGCCTGCCAATCTCAGGACGCGTACACTAAAGCTGCAGCGACAAGCAGACAACCGGGGTACGGCGGAGTGATTCATTTTTATGGGAGGTCCTAAAGTTTGAGTTCAAGGTTCAGAAAAAGAAAATTGGAGGAACTCAGGTTTGGTGGATAAGGAACCCAGTCCCTGTAACTCAATGCAAGTTTAAGGCTTGAAATGGGACTGTATTGAAATCCACCCAGGAGCGCGCTTCCATCAAAAATGAAATTCCAGCCCTGAGTTTCGCCACTTAATGTTTCAGATGTAAGATAATCAAACCGCATAAAAACTTCCCATTTTTTTGCAAACCTGAAAAGGGAGTAAATAGAGTACCCCCACCTGTCCTGATACTCCTTATGTTTTTCATTAATGCGATAGTTGAACTCAGCGCCAATGTTAAAGCTTTTGGTTTGAAAACCTGCAAAAGATACAATGGTGCTTTGCAGGACGCTATCTTTATTAATAAAATCATAATAAAACCTGAATAGCAGGGATTTTGCAGGTTTTAGTGTCAAACCAATGCCGGTCTTAAAAGAATTGTCAAGCTGGAGTTTTGTAAATCCCTCCCCATTCATAAAGGATATGTCAGCAGTGAGCCAATCCTTATGATCGTACTGGAGTCCAACTCCAATATCAGCCGAAGGGGTAAACCTGTATGCATCCTGAAAACTCCGGTACATGTATCTCCTGGACCAGAATTTTTCCTGGACTTTGAACTGGTAGGTATCAACAAGACCTGCCCGAATACTTATCGAACCCCTGTGGAACATTAAAGCCGCATTTTTAAAAAAAGCGTACCTTCTGATTTTTGAAGTGGGAGATATATCCTCCGGGCTCCCAATATCCAGTTTCATTACAATGGAATAATTTTCATCAATCTGGGTTTTAAATCCAAGGTAGGCCCGTTCAATGTCAAAACCAAGGTTGCTGCCATTCAATAGATAATGAAAATTGCTGTAGAGTGTGGCTATGGGAACCGTTCTCTCCATCAGCGGTTTTTTGACTTCCTGACTCAAAATGAATTTTGATAATAGATTGAATATCAGAAAGATGACATAAAGCTTTCGTGTAATCATTTGTCCTGGAATTTAAGTCGGAAAACAGAGCGGTCATGAAAAACAAGTGTATTGGAATGGTGTCCGGGAGAACTGGATTTATAGTATTGATTGAAAATTTGTTCCCCAATCCATTGAATAAGATAACTGTTGCAATGCAATGGCATCTTTTTACAACACTTGTAACGAACTATTTATCATTCTCAGTTCTGTAAAGCACAAAATCTCTCTGGGCTTTTAACAGATTAACAATATATAAAGTCAGGTTCTTTGACTCATTAAGGATCTCAAGGTACAACATGCTGCTCTTTGTACTTAATCTTTCCTTTTTCAAAGATTTAATAAGTTTTTTACGGAGTTTCTGGACGGTATCCAGAGTTTCTTGCTGAATGTCAAGAACATCATCTATTGAATCATAACTGTTTGATTTGATTAGCTTGTCAATGGCATGGAATAATCCTGAAAGTTCCTCCTTAACGATCATCAAATCACTTACCTGGTCATCCTCAAGAGGTGGGTGATGATTGTCGAGATGCATATATATGGGATCGGCCAGATATGTGAGGCAATGGGCTGTTTCACGGAGATAATCAATGACCTGGACATAATAATGGCCACTGTCAATATCCTCTTCTTTCAGACGCCTGATGGTGGCGTGAATAGTATCCTTTATTTGTTTGGTTTTTTTATTAAGTTTTTTAATGTCCTTTTTCGTGTCACGGACTTTCTTTAAGTTCTCTTCCATCAATCCTTCAAGGATCTTGTTATTCAGCTGTGACACGGTATCAAGGGATTCAAGAACGGTGTCATGGCAGGAAGTGAAGATATTTTCTGCATCTATTGGTCCGGTTTCCGATTCAAAATCTTCTTTTTCCTTTTTTTCTTTTGATCTCCTGCGATGAATTATTTGTGTCCTGTAAATGAAAAAAACTGCCAGGGACAGGAGAAAGACTACAGCGAATATTTTTCCGTAATAGATAGCAAATGCAATGACAAATGCGGCAGTGAAGGCAATCATGGCAGTAAAGAACCAACCCATGATGACGGTAACCACTCCGGTGATCCGGTACACAGCACTTTCCCTGCCCCAGGCACGATCGGCAAGAGAAGTACCCATGGCCACCATGAAGGTTACATAGGTGGTGGAGAGAGGAAGTTTTAATGAGGTTCCGATGGCAATCAATATGCTTGCAACAACCAGATTTACAGAGGCTCTGATTAAATCAAACGAAACACCCTTCTCTTCCTTCATTTGGTCATATTGAGTTCTCTCAAACCTGTCATTTACCCATTTTCGTCCTGAACTTGGCACCATTAGTTTAATGCCATTTCCAATAGCTATGAATTGCCTGATAATCATCCTGGCAACTACAGAAGATTCAAATCTTTCGCTTCCCTCACTTTGCCGGCTGAGATCCAGTGTTGTGGTTGTAACTGATTTTGCTTTCCTTGAAAAGCCAAGGGTTATGACCATAATAACGCCTGCAGTCAACAGAAATATGGTTGGGGTTTTTACAGGACCGCTTAGGGATTCCATAATGAGTTGGCCGGGTTCCTGCCCGGATGCCAGGAATGCTTTGAAAGACTCAAAGCCGGCCAAAGGTACACCGATGAAATTAACAAGGTCGTTTCCGGCAAAAGCCATAGCAAGGGCAAAGGTTCCAATCAGAACAATAAACTTTAGAATATTAAGCTTGATAAGCATGCTGAGGAGTTGAAGAACAATCGTCCAGCCAATAAAACTTAAAAGTAAAATCTGAAAGGAGTGTTGTTTTACCCACTCCATTAAAAGTTCCCCGTTTGATAATTCAAAATCTGCAAAAGCAGATCCTTTGAGGCCTTTAATCAGCATAAAATATGTAATGGAGGTGATGGCCACACCGCCCCAAATTGCCCCAAAGTATTTAAAAGATTGCTGGTAATTGAATGAAAAAATGATCCTTGAAACATATTGCACTATGGCACCTACTGTAAATGCAATGACCACAGATAATAATATTCCGGCAATGATCCCCAATGCCCTTGAGGAATTAATATAGGTTGCCAGGCTGCCGGTTCCACCATCTGTACTTATAATTTTTATAAGGGCCACAGCCACAGCAGCTCCCAACAGTTCAAAAACGATGGATACGGTTGTGGAAGTGGGCAAGCCATAAGTGTTAAAAAGATCCAGTAACACTATATCAGTTATCATCACAGCCAGAAATAAGACCATGATCTCGTTAAAATAAAATTGATCCGGGTGGAAGATCCCCTTCCTGGCAACTTCCATCATACCGGTGGAGAAGGTAGCTCCCACCAAAACGCCCAGAGCAGCTATGATCATGATGGTCCTGAAAGGCGCCGCTTTTGAACCTATGGATGAATTCAGAAAATTAACCGCATCGTTACTGACACCAACAACCAGGTCCGAAATGGCCAGGGCAAATAGAATGATTACAAAGATCAGGAAATATGTTTCCATGGAATTTCAGGTTTCGGCGAAAGTAATTTTTATGCGTCAGGATCCGTAACAATGAGATGTTAAATTAACGTTAAATTTTTTACCGGAAGAAATCAGTCCGGTTAATTTTTATGAACAAATAACCAACCATGGTAATTCAATGGTAATTCAATGGTCATGCGATAGTCATGACAATTGCATGACAGCGAAGTTGTATGACGTTTGCGCAGCAAACCATTAACAATTGTATGACAGGGAGCGGCAGCGGCCCAATGACATCCCGCAGGAATATATGACAATGAATGACAAGGAGTGTAACTTCTGAATTACATTCAGTGAAACGTTTATTTCACTGAATTGTAAAGGCAAATGTCAGATAGATAGGGTAAAAAAAAAGATCCGCGCGGGATCTTTTTATTATAATCAAAATATCTGAATCATTTCTTTTTTCCGGCATGTTCTTCCAGGATACTATTAATCAGAGGTTTATAGAATTTCCAGAAAAATTTTCTACGATCACTCAGTTCATCATTGTAGAGCCATATGGGAGCCAATTTGGAGATGCCGTTAAAGTAAGCAAGGAAGGGTTTTACTTCATTATCGGCAAAATCACCTGCAAAATAATAGTGTGGCGCATCTGTTGTGCTTTCCAGAACAGCCGGGAACTCAAAAGGAATAAAGTTATTTGTAAGAACAGAATCACCCTTCTCGTTTACATGCAACCTGAAACTTGATACGACCCTATTATTACCAGGTTGTACAATTTCAAACCAGTATGGATAATTCATCTGGTAAGGCACATGGAATTTTTTCATACCATAATCCGTAGTGTAGATATATGGAACTTCAAAATCAAGATGCGTTTCATTCTCTAAAACCACAACTTTGCTGTCATACTGTATCAGGACAATCCCTGATTTTTTGAAAGGCCAGGCTTGCTGGTATTGTTTCCGGTACAACTCCAGCATCCATTCCGGGAAATCAGGATTGGCAACAGTATCCAGACAAGAATAATATTTTCCGATCCAGCCTGTGCTGTGAATATCCAGAAGGGACTCAACTTTACTTCTTTCAAGATCCGGTGTTGGATATGCCAGGATATTATATTCACCAATAATGAGTTTTTTCCGTTTTTTTAATTCCATCATCAACGAATAGTCGTTGGCCAGAAGGCCCCCGTAAATTTTACGGGATCTCCGGTTCTTATTGATTCCCTGATACCAGTCATTAAAATACACTCCATAGGTATCCGTGTAATATGCACCATCATATTCCTCAGCCAAATCAATGATGTCAGCCAAACGGATCCGGTCGATTTCATATTGCCTGTTCCGCAAGGGCCTTAAGGGGAAGAATCCGAAATAGTCTTTCTTGTACCAGTATGGCCGGTTGTTGCTTTTGACATACTTTTCGTGGTTTAATACCCAGTTAAACGACTGATGCTTGTGTCGTTCAAGAGTGGGAACCGTTTTGTCAAGAACAAGGAGTTGAATGGATTTCTTGGGCTTAAAGGTCCATTTTATTAATCCTATTGCCGGTACAATTAAAACAAGAATAAGAATAATAATGAATACTTTTAAGAACCTGCTCATTTTTGTTTTTATTATGTTGAACCTATCCTTTAATTCTGAGATTTAAATACATATATGCTGATAAAATAAGGAACTTTATCAGCATAAATGTATTAAAATAATTTAAGAAAAAAAACAAATTCAAATGTTGTACACTTTACAAACAGCTTTGAAGATATTTTATTGTTAAACGTTCAGGGAAAAAAGTGTCGGCAAACATTTCCTGTGCTTTCATTATTATTCCAAAATGTTCAGGGCGACTGTCCGGGGCTGTCTAATAACCGGAGGCTTTATCATCACCGCGGGGATCTGCTCCACCCTCAAGACTCCCGTCTGGCCTTTTGAGTATCGCATCCACACGGCCAATGGAGGATCGTTCCCTCATGATGTGTCCGATTTCCTCGATCCGCACAATCAGGGAGTCTGAAAAAGTACCCCTTTCGTAAGATACGTATTCTGGTTTCCACTGATGGTGAAACCGGGGCGCGGATACCGCTTCCTGCATGGACATTCCGAAATCAACCACATTAAGGATGGTTTGAAATACAGAGGTAATGATCGTGGATCCTCCGGGGGAGCCAACAACCATAAAAAGATCGAAATCCTTTTCCACAATGGTTGGTGTCATGGAACTTAACATGCGTTTAGCGGGCTGGATGGAATTCGCTTCCCCGCCAATCAGACCGTAAACATTGGGAGCTCCCGGCTTGGCGCTGAAATCATCCATCTCATTATTTAAAAAGAATCCGGCACCCTCAACCACGATGCCGGTTCCATATCCTCCATTTAAGGTGGTGGTACCGGCAACTGCATTCCCATTCCTGTCCACAATCGAATAATGTGTTGTCTCCTCACTTTCATGACCAACGGGATCGCCATGTCCGATAATATCAGAATTGGAAGCTTTATCAATTGAAAAATCATCAAACCTCCGCTTCAGATAGATCTCATCCAGTAAGGCTTCAGCCGGAACCGGATAAAAATCAGAATCGCCCAGAAATTCGGCACGATCGGCATACATTCTTTTCTCAGCTTCGATCATCAGATGCATGGTTCTGGGATCATGAAATCCCCACTCCTTGATCGGAAAGGGTTCTACAAATTTGAGTAACTGAATCAATCCGATGCCTCCACTGGAAGGAGGCCCCATGGAAATGATCTTATAATTCTTATAGACTGACCCGACCGGGTCACGCCAGACCGATTGATAATTTTTAAGGTCCTCCAGGGTAAGAAGGCCCTTTATGGGTTGCTCCGGATGGCTCATCTGAGCCACAATACGATCTGCAGTTTCACCTTCGTAAAATCCTGAAATCCCCTGATTCCGGATCAATTCAATGGTATGAGCCAGCACAGGCTGCCGCAAAGTGTCGCCCGTCTTCCATTCCTCCTCTTTAACAAATGCCGGAGTATGGTGGTTCAATTCGAGAAACCGTTCTTTGGAGCGGTTCAATCGATTCGCTTGCCTTTCAGTTACAGGGAAGCCATTCATTGCAAGATCAATAGCCGGTTGCAGGATCTCCGAAAAATCCAGTGCCCCATGTGCCTGATGCGCAGTAAAAACACCATGAACGGTTCCCGGAACACCCACAGCCAGCAGCGACCGCGTACTCAATCCGGGAATGACCTCCCCGTTGTCATCCAGATACATGTCATGGTTGGCTCCTGCCGGGGCTTTCTCCCTGTAGTCCAATGATGCATAAGTTCCGTCTGCAAAGCGCATGACCATAAATCCGCCTCCGCCAATGTTGCCGGCATTGGGATAGCAAACAGCCAGGGCAAATTGCACGGCACATGCAGCATCAACTGCAGTGCCCCCTTTTTTCAGTATGTCCACGCCGATCTTCGAAGCTTCAGGATGCGCCGACACAACCATACCGTTCTTAGCCAGGACACCGGTGCCGGAGTCGTTGGTTTCAAGACCCTTACACGATATCTGCATAAGGCAAATCAGTAAGCAGATCAAACCCATATTCATTAATGAGGATAATTTCATGTATAAATTATTATTAGGAATTGCTATTTATCTAATAAAGTAAACAATAATACACAGAAGAATTGAAAAATATACTTATTTTTCGCCATATTCCCGGTAAAAATTTAAATAGATTGATGATGAATTCGAAATTTGTTAGGTTTTGTTCCCATGCATTCTGCCTGGGCGTGGTTGTTTTAATGGGTGTATCCCCTGAAGCAATTGCAAAGAAAAAAAATACTAAAGACCCTGTTCCGGCCATCGATGTGAACTTTTTTGGCAATCTGGAGTACAGGAATATTGGTCCATTCCGTGGCGGCCGGGCTGCAGCCGTCACCGGTGTGACAGGTGATCAACAAACTTTCTACCAGGGGGCTGCCGGTGGAGGGGTCTGGAAAACAACCGATGCAGGCTTGAGTTGGAAAAATGTATCTGACGGATATTTTGGAGGCACAATCGGGGCAGTGGCTGTGAGTGAGTCTAATCCCAATATAGTGTATGCCGGCGGGGGTGAAGTGACCGTGCGGGGAAACGTTTCTCACGGTTATGGAATCTGGAAATCCGATGATGCAGGAGAAACCTGGACCTATAAAGGATTGAAAGAAGGGCAATATATCCCCAGGATCAGGATCCATCCGGAAAATCCCGATATTGTTTATGCTGCCGTGCTGGGTCATCTGTTCGGACCGAATAAAGAACGTGGTGTATACAGATCAACGGACGGCGGAATTTCCTGGAACAAAGTGCTCTATGTCAGTCCGGAGGCGGGAGGGTGCGACCTGATCCTGGATCCCTCCAATCCCAATGTGCTGTACGCTTCAACATGGCGGGTGAAACGCACCCCCTATAGCCTTGAAAGTGGCGGTGAAGGATCGGCACTGTGGAAAAGTAAGGACGGCGGAGAAAACTGGGACCGGCTGAACGACCATCCCGGATTTCCTGAAGGCCCCATCGGAATCATTGGAGTGGCTGTGTCTCCGGTCAATAACCAAAGGGTGTGGGCATTGATTGAAGCAGGAGAAGGTGGATTGTTCCGGTCTGAAGATGGCGGAGCCTCCTGGAATACGGTGAACACCGACAGAAATCTCAGACAACGGGCCTGGTATTATACCCGTGTATATGCCGACACTGAAAATGAGGACCGCGTATATGTTATGAATGTGGGCTTTCATGTTTCAGATGACGGAGGAAAGAGTTTTAAAAGAAAACGGACACCCCATGGCGACCATCATGATCTGTGGATCTCGCCCGCGAATAACAACATACTGGCTGTGGCCGATGATGGCGGGGCACAAATCAGTATGGACGCCGGAAAACGCTGGTCAGCCTATAACAACCAACCCACCGCACAATTCTACAGGATCAGTACCGACAATCACTTCCCCTACAGGATCTATGTGGCACAACAGGATAATTCAGCCATAAGGATCAGTCACCGGTCTTTTGGAAGAGGTATTACCGAATCGGACTGGGAATCTACAGCAGGTGGCGAAAGCGGATACATTGTTCCCGATCCGGATGATCCCGAAATCGTCTATGGAGGATCCTATGGCGGCTACCTGGTCCGTATGAATCACCGTACCGGAGAATACAGGACCATTGATGTCTGGCCTGATAATCCTATGGGCTGGGGCGCCGGAGATTTGAAATTCAGGTTCCAGTGGAATTTCCCCATCCTGTTCTCAAAACATGAAAAGAATGCCCTGTACTGTGCCGCCAATATCCTTTTCAAAACTACAAATGAAGGCCAGAACTGGGAGGCCATCAGTCCCGATCTTACCAGGAATGATCCCTCTATGCTTGGACCGTCAGGCGGCCCCATTACCAAAGACAATACAGGCGTGGAATACTATGCAACCATATTTGCCGTTGCGGAGGACCGGCTTGAGCCCGGAATCATCTGGGCAGGATCTGACGATGGTTTGATACACATTACCAGGGATAGCGGTGAAAACTGGACCAATGTTACACCACCGGAAACCCTGATGCCGGAATGGACCATGGTAAACAGCATCGAAACAAGCCCCTTTCATAAAGGAACAGCCTTTGTTGCAGCCACAGGATATAAGAAAGATGATTTTACTCCCTATATTCTGAAAACTGAAGATTATGGTGCAAACTGGAAGCTCCTGACAACCGGTATTAATCCGGAACATTTTACACGCGTGGTCCGTTGCGATCCCGGAAGAGAAGGACTGCTCTATGCCGGCACCGAGTCCGGCATGTATATCTCCTTTGACAATGGAGCCCTATGGCAGGCATTCCAACTCAATCTTCCCATGGTGCCCGTCACAGATCTTGCGGTCAAAGACAATGATCTGATCGTGGCCACACAGGGCAGAGCGGTATGGATACTGGATGATCTTACGCCACTGCACCAGGTCTCCCCCGGCTACTCTCAGGGAAAGCTTACCGTTTTTAATCCGCGTCCTGCCTACAGGGTGTCCGGTGGCCAGGGCGGTCCGGCAAGCGGGACAAATCC
Source organism: uncultured Rikenellaceae bacterium (assembly GCA_964403185.1). GTDB lineage: Bacteria > Bacteroidota > Bacteroidia > Bacteroidales > VadinHA17 > CAYOFK01. Next base: position 23,530 of record CAYOFK010000011.1, read on the forward strand.
ACCCGGCGGACCGGTCATCAATTTTTTCCTCAATCAGAAACCTGATGAAGAAGCTGTGCGCATCGATATCCTGGAAGCAGAAGGGATTCTGGTAAAGAGCTTCAGAACAGGGGTTAAAAGGAAATCACTGAGCAGTGAATCTGTAACCGGCCCCCTGGATGTAAAAAAAGGCCTGAACCGTTTTGCCTGGAACATGCAATACCCTGGAGCAAAACGCTTCCCTAACCTGATCATGTGGGCCGGCGGTACATCAGGCCCCCGGGCCATACCTGGCAGTTATACAGCCCGCGTGGTGGTTGGTGACGACTCAACGGATGTGCCGTTCAGGATTGTGAAAAATCCCAATTCCTCCAGTTCACAGGAGGACTATCAGGAACAATTCAATTTCCTCATCCAATGCCGCAACAAACTGAGTGAAACGCATCAGGCCATCATTGATATCCGAAGCCTGAGAACCCAGATGAACCGGCTGAAGAAACATCTTGAAAAAGAGGATCATGCTGAAATACTGGATTTGATCGGGGACATTGAAAAAACATCCGGGGCTGTTGAAAAAGCCCTCTACCAAACCAAAAACCAAAGCGGACAGGATCCCTTGAACTACCCCATCAGGCTGAATAACAAACTGGCAGCAGTGGCAGGTCTGGCCTCCAGGGGGGAATTCAAACCTACCGACCAGGCATATGAAGTCCGGGATGAATTGATCGGGAAGATCAATCTGGAACTGGAAAAGTTTGAAAAGATCAAGACCGGGGATATACCCAGACTGAATCAACTAATTCTCGATCATAAAGTCGAGATCATTCAGTTGAAGTGAAATCTGAACCGGAGGGATGCCACCAGGGTGCTGGCACCAACCCGGCGGATGCCTTAAGATATGAGTAGAAAGATCATAATGACTAAAGTGAGTTAAAGTGTCCGGAGTAAGCGGGAATGTGAGTCATCGCGAACAGCAGGTAGTAGGTAATCAACAGGATTCAGGGATCTTTAACATAAACCAATACAGATCCTGAAACGGGTTCAGGATGACCTTTTTCAATTCAGGCAGGATCAACTAAAAACCAACAACTAAGAACCACTACTCTTTCCCGGCAAAGTATTTCATAAACCGGGTGCGTTCGTAAGCTGCAGGATTATCCACCCGGTCAACCCTGAACGGGCAGCTATCAGCGGATTTCTTAATTTCAGACCAATGTAATTGGTAGTCAGATCAGCCATTTGATATTAATTGTATTGATTGTTATCCCAATTCATTCAACACTTTAACGATATCCATACTGATAATTTTAACCCGTCTGCCCTCCAGTTCAATGATCTTATCATGCTTAAATTCATTGATGGTCCGAATGAAACTTTCCTTGGTGGTTCCTGCCAGCTCGGCCAGTTCCTGACGGGTCAGCGGAAAATCATATTCTGTACTGTTATATATGACTTCGGAAAAGTAAAGCAAAACTTCAGCAATCCTGCCGGGCAGCTGCTTGTTGGATAAGCTCATCAATCGTTCTACCATAAATAATCCGTCCTTTCCCATCTGGCGGATGATGGCCATGGCGAAATTGCCATTTTCCTGAACAACGGAAACAAAAGTGGCGTAATCAATCATCAGGATCTCTGAATCGTCAATGGATGAGGCCGAATATTGATAAATAGAACCTCCGAATATGGAATACAGACTGACAAACTGCTCCTCGGATAATGTCCTGATACTTAGTATCTTGTTATTCCTGGACTCTTTGAAGATCTTCACCAGGCCTGAGGTTACGAACATCAAATGAGAGGTTCGTGTATTCTGTTTAAAAATGATGTCCCTGTTTTTGTATTTTACGGTATTGCTGTTTGCCAGTATATTCTTTTTCTGATCGTCGGTCAGGTAGCGCAGCAACCAGCTTGCTTCAAGTTTCCGGATGAGAAATGGATCCATAAATGATGGGTGTTAAATTGCTTTTAAAGATAAAGAATATTATTGAAAAAGATGATTTACTTACCCACATAATGATGATGTAAATCATCTTTTTTACTTAAGTAATGTCATCCGGAATACTTAATTATACACAGAAATGTATCGTATGTTTATAATGTAATAAAAAGTGAATATGGGTCTCGGTAATAAGGCAACAATTCTGGTTGTAGATGATTCTTCAACCAACATCGTTCTTTTAGATGCGATTTTACAACGTGAGGGTTACGAGGTCCTCACCGCCCTGACTGCCAATGAAGGATTGAAATATGTTGAAAGTCATGATCCTGATCTGATATTATTGGATCTTCTGATGCCTGAAGTAAATGGTTTTGACTTTATGGAGGCCTTTAACAAGATGGAACACAAACACAACATTCCTGTGATCATTGTCTCGGCGGTTGGGACGGCAGAGAATAAAAAATACAGTAGTGAACTGGGAGCAGTGAGTTTTATCAATAAGCCTGTGGACATCCCTGCCCTGTTGAACCTGCTGGAAAATACTCTCAATACCCCCTAAACAGAACCTATATTCACTTGATCCGCAACTTTTAGGGAGTAGAGTAAAGCCTGTTATCCACTCGATAACAGGCTTTTGCTTTTGGCTTTATCCGTTTCATTTAATAGTATTATGGCCTCATCTGTTCCGGCGGGAATAAATAAAGATCAGGCGTATTTTTGAGATCTGATCCCGAAGTTTTTCATAATGAAAAAGAATAAAATAACCTGAATCGCAATACCTAAAATGATGATTATGGGTGTTTGAAAAACTGCAGCTAAAAAGAAGGAGAACGCAGCAACCAAACCCGTTAAGCCTGCATAGAATAATTGGGTGATCACATGCCTGATGTGAATACAGTTTGCCCCCATAGAGGCCAGGACGGTGGTGTCTGATATCGGTGAAGTATGATCGCCAAATAACCCCCCGCTCAGGACAGCCGCTATGGTCACGTAAAGTGGTGCATTTAAATCAACCGCTACGGGAATAGCAATGGCCATCAGAATAGCAAAAGTTCCGTAAGAAGATCCGGTTGATAGTGAGATAAATGCCCCTGAAAAAAAAACAATGACAGGGAATACATTTGGAGAGATCACTCCCTTCATTTGTTCTGCAATAAACTCACCAGTGTGAAGTTGTGTGCATAAATCGCTCAAAGACCAGGCAAACATGAGGATAATCATTATATAAACCATCTTTTCTATCCCCTGAACAAAGAGATTAAGAGATTCTTGCATAGGACGATGAAAACGAAAACGCATGACAAGTGCGCAGCTGATTGCAGATGCCAGGTAGGCGATTATCAGTGTTGATCTGATATGTACACCGGACAGGCTGGATGTCATCATAAAATGATAGGTCAGAAGGCCGGCAATAATTGAAAACAACACTCCCAGGGGCAAGGCTATGGCCCATATGGATACTTCTTTATCCCCGTCTTCACAGGTTTTTGCGGTTTCTGCCTTGTTCATGTTTTTCTGTTCAGTATCGTATGCAATTTGAGCCTTTGCCATAGGACCGAAATCCCGTCCCAAAAAGGCGATCAAAGGAACAGAGACAAGTGCCAAAATTGCGTAAAATTGATACGGCATGACATGGAGTAGTACTGAGAAAGGATCCTCCTGAATGCCCAAACCTGTATAGGATTGTTCAATTAAGCTCATGATGTATGCCCCCCAGCCGATAAAGGGAATGAGAATGCATATGGGGGAAGAAGTAGTGTCCAAAATAAAAGCCAGCTTCTCTTTGCATATTTTCAATTCCCTGAAGATGGGTTGAAACAATGGGCCCAGGATTAAACTGTTCCCCGAGTCTGTAAAGAAAATACTAAGACCGCTGATCCAGGCGGCGAGTTGGGCCTGAAGCGGATTGGAGATGAAACGGGTTATCTTTTGGGCGAAGGCCTTAGCTCCTCCGGATGCTTCGAGTAACTTAACAAATCCCCCTATGGCAGCCAGAGTAATGATGACTTGCGTGTTGGCAGGCTTTGACAACTGAACGAATATTACATTTTCAACCAGGCTTAGCAGAGCGTTAAACGGGTGGTATCCCGACAAAATAAAAGAGCCACTTAAGACACCTATTGCCAGTGAAACAATGATATTCCGTGTGAGAACTGCCAACACTATGGTCAACACGGGTGGTAATATAGACAGCCAGCCAAAGTCATTCATTAGAAATTATTTCTGTTAATTCTTTATGTCGCCTGACATATATTCTGCTGCCAATATCAGTGTCATCCCAAATATACATTGTGTGTGCCCTGAATGGTAAATCTAGTAAAGTTCTTTGAAAAAGAGAAAGTGCGGAGGGAGTAACTAAGCGAGACTACAAAAGTCT
>CAYOFK010000012.1:0-27669 GCA_964403185.1 uncultured Rikenellaceae bacterium
CGGATATGGCCCCGAATAACATATTGGCCATGACATTCACAAATGCCAATCCCCCCGGAAGGGGACCTACTAAAACTTTCGCAAAGTCAATGAGCCGGACTGCGATACCCCCCCTGTTCATAAGTTGCCCGGCAAGTATAAAAAATGGTATGGCCAGCAGGGCAAAACTGTCAAGGGCAGTGGCAATCCTTTGTGAAAGAGTAGTGAATGCAGGCAATGCATCCATATTTACAAGCATGGTTAATGTAGCCGATAACCCAATACTGTATGCAATGGGCACTCCCAATGACAGGAAAACAATGAAACTAACTACCAGAATGATGATCCCGAAATATTCCATATTAACCGTTTAGTTATCTGAATGGTCATTTGAAAAAGCCATCGCTATATTATTGATAGAATAGTATATGATAAATAATCCACTGACAGGCATGACAAGATAAACATATCCAAGAGGGATCTCCAGGGCTGCTGAGATCTGTCCCAGGAAAAACCGGGTATAGACCAACCAGACACCTCCAATTACAAAAACAGCCGATGCAAACAGGCCAACGAGCACATTGATTAATAATTCAAGATATTTTCGCCGGGGAGGCTGAAGACCCGACGGCAAAAGATCAATGGCCAGATGCAGGCCGGCGCCGGTTCCGTAAGCTGCACCTAACATGCCAACCCAAATCAGTAAAAAACCTGCCAGTTCATCCGTAAAAGAACTGGGGGCTTTCAACAGGTATCTGCTGGCTACCTGCCATAAAACATCAAGTACAAGGATGGCCATGACCCCGATAAGGGAAACTCCCAATACCAGGTCAACCTTTTGGCGGATGGTCTTTGATTTTCGTTGCTTCTGATTCATTTTATCTCTTGTATTCGCTTGATATAGTTATTCAGGCTCTGGTCTTTAGCATACTTCTCATACATTCCCCGGACTTTCTCTGCAAAGGGCTTTTTATCAGGATAATATATCTTAACTCCGGCTTTTTGAATTTCCTCAAGAGCTTCCGCAACAGATTGCTCCCAGTATTTTCGCTGAACGGGCACAGATTCCCTGACAGCCTCCTCAAGCCACTTCTGTTCCCTGGGAGTTAGTTTGTTCCAGGCATGCGTGCCGATCAGCAAAACATCCGGAACCGACGTATGCTCATTGAGTGAATAATATTTGCAAACTTCGTAATGATGGGATAAATAGAAACTGGGGGGGTTGTTTTCAGCGCCGTCCACCACTCCTCCCTGAAGTGCAGTGTATAATTCACCCCAGGAGATGGGTGTTGGTGCACCTCCCAGTCTGCGCACCATCTCTACGGCCGTATTGCTTTTCATAACCCTGATCTTCAGGCCTTTCAGGTCGTCTGGTTTTAAAATGGGTTTATCAATAGTGTAGAAACTTCTGCTTCCGGCATCATAAAAACACAAACCCCGCAGCCAGAACTTTTCTCCCTCCAACAGCAAATCCTGCCCGATGGGGCCATCCAGCACCTTGTAGGCGTGTTCCTGATCCCTGAATATGTAGGGCAGTCCCAAAACCCGGTAGTTCGGCGCAAAACCTTCCATCACTGCCGCAGATACTTTGGTAATGTCAAGACTGCCAATCTGTAGCAACTCCACACAGGTGCGTTCCGGTCCCAGTTGCCCGCTGGGATAGATCTTGATTTGCATTTTACCGCCTGATTTTTCCTTCAAACGATTCGCCATATCCACCATTCCCTTATGTACCGGGTGGTTGGTATCCAGGCCATGTGCCAGTTTCAGGATTCTGTGCTTAGACTGGCCGGAACACGACAATAAAATGAACATGAAAGCTGCCCAGACGGCAGTGCTGTTTTTCAGTTTGTATCTCATTAATTTCATAGTTTACAGAAATCAGAATTCAAAGTACGTCTTTGCATTATTATAGCAGATATCCTGCACCATTTTTCCAACAAGTTCCGTGTCATTTGGAATGAGGCCACTCTCAATATCAGATCCAAGAAGGTTGCATAATATTCGCCTGAAATATTCGTGCCGGGGAAAGGATAAGAAACTGCGTGAATCCGTTAGCATTCCAACAAACCGGCTCAAAAGCCCCATGTTTGAAAGGACATTCAATTGCTTTTCCATGCCATCTTTCTGATCATGGAACCACCAGGCCGGGCCAAATTGCATTTTTCCGGGAATGGAGCCATCCTGAAAATTCCCCATCATTGTAGCCACCATCTCATTATCTGCAGGATTCAGATTGTAAACTATGGTTTTAGTCAGCTTGTTATCTCTGGAGAGCCTGTCCAGAAAATCCGCCATAGGTTGAAGAGCCGGTGGTGAACCAATGGAGTCAAAACCGGTATCCGGACCAAGTTCGCTGAGCATCCTGCTGTTTGTGTTCCGCAGCGCCCCATAATGAAATTGTTGTACCCAACCGGCATCATGGTCCATAACGGCCAGTTCGTATAATATGGCCGACATGATTTTGCGCTGATCAGAATGATTTAGTAAAGCGCCTGAGCGGATGAGTTTAAACAGCTTTTCGACTTCAGATTCCGAATATTCATCAGCATAAAAGTTGTATATTCCATGATCAGAAAGCCGGCAGCCATGCCGGGTAAAATGATCATGCCTTTTTTTAAGGGCGCTTACAAGGCCGCCGAATGTTTCAATGCTTGTTCCGGAGATTTCTTCCAGACGGTTCAGATACCGGTTATATGATTCAGGATCCCGGACTGCCATTGCATTATCCGCCCTGAAGGTGGGCAGCACCCTGATATTCTGGTCAACTTCACTTAAAGCCCGGTGATAATCCAGTGAATCAATGGGATCATCTGTAGTACAAACAATTTCAACGTTCATCATTTTCAGTAAACTCCGGCAACTGAAGGCATCCGATTGAAGTTTTGTCCCGGTTTCATTATATATCCTTCCGGCGGATGTTGCATTTAACCGGTCACTGATGCCGAAGTATCTTTTTAGTTCCAGATGGGTCCAATGATACAGCGGATTGCGAAGTGTGTAAGGAACGGTTTCGGCCCACCTGTTAAATTTTTCGGGATCTGGAGCGTTGCCGGTGATGAATTTCTCAGCAATACCATTGGCACGCATGGCCCGCCATTTATAATGATCGCCGGCCAGCCAGGCTTGTGTTAAATTCCGGAACTTCCGGTCATTGGCAATGTCGGCAGGACTTAAGTGGCTGTGGAAGTCGATGATTGGCAGAGACTCTGCGTATCCATGGTACAGTACCCTGGCCGTGTCTGAGAACAACAGAAACTCTTCATCCATAAAGCTTTTCATAGAAATAACCTTTTAATATGGCGGTCAAATATATTGATAAAAACCTGTTCGCTTATGGTTTCTTCATGGGTTTTAAGAGCCCGGATAAAACGTTCCCCCATCTGGGCCGCAATCTTATAACCCACATGGATGAGTTGCCTGAAGTGCGCATTATACTCAGGATGGTTGGGATCGTGCCTCAGGGAGTTCGCAAATGTTTGTTGGTTCCATTGCACCACTCTTGAGGGTAAAGGCAGTTTTTCAGAAATAATGTTAATGACATTTCTGTATGGAGCACACAATTGTTCCATGTTATTATATGCCTTGGTATAGATCTCCTTTGCAATTGTAAGGCCGTCGGAACCGGCCAATGCCAAACCGATGACCTCCTCCAACCAGGTGGTGCCGGCCGTTTTCAGGTGGAGTCCCTGCTTGTGCTTTATTGCTAACTCTTTTATGACAGGATACAGCCTGAACTTATCACTCCCGGAATGGATGCTGATCTTTATTTTTTCCCGGAGGTTAAACTCCTGCCTGGCAAAGGTCAGAATGGAAAGAATCCGGTCGAAATCCGCTCTGAATTGTTCCAGATCGCCAACATAGTCCACTCCTTTATAAAACCGGCCGACGAATTTTGGAGCGATTGTTTGAACCGGGATGTCCCGGAGCAGCTTTAAAACAAAAAACAGCTCAACCGGGGATTGTGGTTCATCAACCTCATCCATGGAAACTTCGGTAATAAAATTCCCGGATCCTTTGGTTTCAGAGATCTTGTCGTATATTTTATAGATTTCAGAAACAGCCACCAGGTATTTTTTTGCAATGTGCTCCAGGAAATCCGGTGTTACCTGAAAGGATTGATTGGATCCGGGGATTGAAAAAGAACCGAGGTACTCCCTGTGGTTCTTAACGAATTCCCGGACCTGTGTTGGTGAAGGTGTCCGGTTAATGCAGTTTGCCACATCCAGGGTAAAAAAATCAGCGTGTTCCAAAAAGGAGTCAACAGTGTCCATGTTTATATGATCGGCATCCACAAACCAGGGCCTGTCCCAACCAAGTTCCTTAACAGCACGACCGGCTTGTTCCCTGGTCCGGGCAGGGGAAGACCCGATGATGTTGTGCTCTCTGGCTGATTTATTCCATACGGGTGTAATCTCGATGCCCTGTTTCCGGGCTTCCATGACCGCATTTAACTGGGCTTTTGCCTGGTGTGCAAAACGATCCCCGATCCCAAGAGAATATTTTGAAAGTTCAAGCATTTAGATTATACGTTATATGTGCTTGAGGCTGTGTTACCACCACGGCCGGTCCAGTTTGTATGGAAGAATTCTCCCCGTGGTTTGTCTATCCGTTCGTAAGTGTGGGCGCCAAAGTAGTCTCTCTGAGCTTGTAACAGGTTCGCAGGGAGCCGTTCTGAGCGGCAGCCGTCATAGTAGTTCAATGCAGTGCAAAGGGCAGGGGCAGGGATGCCATTCATGATGGCTGTGCTGCAGACTTTTCGCCAACTGGTTTGCGCCCCCTGCACGATTTCCTTAAAATAGGGATCCAGTAAGAGGTTTGTTAATTGGGGATTGGTGTCAAAAGCTTCCTTGATCCTGCCCAAAAAGACAGATCTGATGATGCACCCACCGCGCCACATGAGTGCGATACCCCCATAGTTAAGGTGCCAGGTAAATTCTTTGGAGGCTTCCATCATGAGGACGTAACCCTGGGCATAGGATACAATTTTCGAGGCAAACAGGGCCTTCCTCAGATCCTCAAGGAATGCCTCCCTGTCCCCTCCGAATTGAGTGTCCGGTCCCTTCAGGATTTTAGATGCAATAACCCGTTCATCCTTCCGGGCTGACAGGTATCTGGAGAAAACAGATTCCCCGATCAGGGTCAGCGGAATCCCCAGGTCCAGTGCAGCAATCCCGGTCCATTTACCGGTTCCTTTCTGGCCGGCCGTATCCAGGATTTTCTCCACCAGGGGGGTGCCATCATCGTCTTTTACAGCCAGGATATCCCGGGTAATCTCAATAAGGTAACTGTTCAGATCGCCCTCGTTCCATTGTTTGAATGTTGCATGCATCTCGTCATGCGTCATCGTGAGGAGGTCCTTCATGATATGATAGGCTTCGGCAATGAGTTGCATGTCTCCATATTCAATGCCGTTATGGACCATTTTTACAAAATGACCGGCACCATCGTTCCCCACCCATTCACAACAGGGGGAACCATCTTCAACTTTTGCACTGATACTCTGAAAAATTTCTTTCACATGCGGCCAGGAATCTGCCGATCCGCCAGGCATGATGGAAGGACCCAGCAAAGCCCCTTCTTCACCACCGGAAACCCCGGTGCCAATGTACATCAGGCCTTTGCTTTCAACATGTTTTGTGCGGCGGTTGGTATCCGGGAAATGTGAATTTCCACCGTCAATAATGATGTCGCCTGGCTCAAGGTGGGGGATCAGCATTTCGATAAGATCATCCACCGGTTTGCCTGCTTTTACCAGGAGCATAACCTTTCTTGGGCGGGCCAGCGCATTGACAAAATCTTTCATGGATTTTGTTCCAATAAATTTCTTCCCTTTTCCCCGGCCATTCATAAAGGCATCAACCTTTTCAGTGGTCCGGTTGAATACAGCAACAGTGTAGCCATTACGCTCCATATTCAACACAAGATTTTCTCCCATAACGGCGAGTCCAATGAGCCCAATATCTGCTTTTTCTTTCATGTTTAATTTAAATTATAAATTAAAGCCCAGGGTTTGTAATTTCTCATAAAGGTTTGTACCCGGGGGCACTCCCTGTATCAAATAAGCCTGGAATTCACGCCTGGGAGGGTACTTCCCGCGCAAGAGTTCAAAGGCCCCGGGATCACTCCGGAATGCCGGGTCGTCCAGTTCGATGCTGTAGGTGTTGTATATTGCTTTCTGTAATAGTTCCTGCTCAGTACCGGCGGTATTCCCTAAATAAATAATATTATTGTCCGGGGGAGGAATGACATTGGGATACCAGGCATCAAGGTTCAGTTTAAAGAATTTTGACAAACTGCAGATAACCTGTGAGGTTCCGTTGGCTTTCCCGTCCAGGGAATAACCTGCAATGTGCGGGGTGCCAATTTCCACTAATTTTAACAATTCAGCATCAATGTCCGGTTCGTTATTCCACACATCCAGAACAGCCCCTTTTAGGGTTCCTGATCTTAAGGCTTTTTTCAAATCTTCTTCAACTATTATCTCCCCGCGTGAAGTGTTGATGATAAAGGCTTCTTTTTTCACCAACCTTAGCAGCGACCGGTCCAGCATATTGACTGTTTTGTCAGTCCCTTCACTATTCAAAGGAACATGAAAACTGATGATATCGGATTCTTCAAGCACCTGTTTCAGACCGGTAAACTTCTTACCGCCTTCAACCCTGCTTCTGGGAGGATCATTCAACAGGACCTTACACCCAAGTGTGCCGGCCAGCCGTTCAATCTTTGAACCGACATTTCCAACCCCAATGATGCCAAGGGTCAGATTATTAAACAAAAATTTGTGTTTGCGGGCCAGGAAAACCAGGGCGGCAGCCACGTACTGGTAAACGGATCCTGAGTTGCATCCGGGTGCGTTGACCCATTTTACCTGGTTGTTTCCGCAGGCCTCAATGTCTATATGATCTGTACCGATTGTAGCCGTGGCAATTATTTTAAGCCCGGTATTATTAATGAGAGACTCTGTAACTCTGGTCCGGGTTCGTATGATCAGTCCGTCTGTTCCGATAAGATGGGTGCGGGATATATCTTTTCCTGGCAGGTATTGGACCTGGCCGTAAGGTTCCAGAACACCTTTCAGAAAAGGGATTCTGTCATCAGCCACAAATCTTAATCCGGGATTTCCACTCATTGATCTACCTCTTATAATATTCAACATCCAGTCCGGCCAGCCCGGTTACTTTATCTATCAGGGCCACTCTTTGTTCCGGATCAAGATCTGAAAAAGTTCTGGCAATCTCCATATTTTCTTGTAACTGCACCGGGTTGTCCACTCCGGTAACCAGGACACTCACGGGAAGGGACCAGACAAAGTGGAGTGCTTCTGTCAGCGTGAGACGATGAGGTACCACTTCAGGTATGGTACCGTCGTTATGATCTCTTTTAAAAAACCGGCCGGCCGCCAGGGTTTTCATAGCAATCACTCCCATATTCCTTTCGGTTAACAGGGGTAAAACATCGGAAATAAAACCATCATTCACTGCATCAATTACATTGATTGGCATTTGAGAAGTCTCAAATATGCCGGTCTTCTCAAGCATGAGTTTATTGGCTTTATAACTGCGGTGCCCGGTAAATCCTATGTGTTTGACTTTTCCACTCTCTTTTGCTTTAATGACCACATCCAGGATGCCGTTTTCAATTCTTTGCCGGGTGTCTTCCGGTGATTGAAGGGAATGTACCTGCCAGAGGTCGAGATAATCTGTCTTAAGCCTGCGCAGAGATCCTTCAAGGTGCTCTGTTGCGGTCTCGGCATCCGGAGTAAAGGTTTTGGTCATCAAAAAAACATGTTCCCTGTATTTGGGAGTCAGATACTTACCATACCATTCTTCACTTTTTCCATTCTGGTAACTTTCAGCGTTATCGAAAAACCGGATACCGCCCTCAATAGCAGTCTCAATGGTTTGCCGGGCTGTTTTTTCATCCATGTTGCCCACATGGTAGCCACCAAGGCCTAACATGGTCACCTTTTCACCGGTTTTTCCGAAGCGGCGCAGGGGTAAAACCTCTCCCAGTTTGTCAGAAGACGGAGAAGCACAGGAAGAAAGGATAGAAGGTTGAAGGACCAGGCCGGTTGTAATGCCGGCCATTTTCTTAAGAAATTCTCTACGTGGTTCCATTTTTTCTGGTTTTTATTTTACTCTTTTCCATAATATGAGGCCACCATCCGGTCGAGGACCTGCGATGTCCGGGCGGCTGAAATGCCGGTACTTGGACATTTCCCTGTGCCGTTCAGTTCCCTGACAATACTTTCAATGAGGTTGAACTGGATGTTTTCGGGATTTTGATAACCCAGGTTTTGGGTTCCCTGGTCATTGGTCAATCGCACCGGTATGGGATTGAATGTGGAGAACTCAATTTTCCCCTTTTCCCCGATGAATTCAATAACATCTTCTTCCGCTGAACTGTGGGCTGTAAAACACCAGGTTCCTGATCCGGGAATGCCGTTCTCAAAACTAAAGTTTGCAAGGACCAGATCTTCAGCTTTGTATTTACCTCCCTGGTTCAGAATCATGGTTTGAACGTCCCTTACCGGGCCAAACAGGTAATCAAGGTAATCGAACTGGTGCGAAGCAAGGTCAAAGAAATGTCCGGCTCCTGCAACCTGAGGCTGCACTCTCCACTGGAGGTTTTGGGGGTTGAGGTCTCCCTTCATGAACGGTTTGTTGAGCCTGATCTGCACATGCCTGACCTTCCCGATGTCCCCGTTTTCAATACATGCCTTGATTTTCAGGAATCCCGGCAAGGTTCTGCGGTAATAGGCAACGAATAGAGGCATTCCTGTGGATTGGGAGACTCTGTTCATTTGCCGGCATTCCTGGTAATTAAGAGCCATGGGTTTTTCAACATACACAGGCTTGCCGGCTTCCATAACTTTTATTGCATATTCGGCGTGGGTATCCGGGGGGGTGGCCACATACACGGCATGTACATCAGGATCCTGTATCAGCTGGCCGGCATCACCGTACCATTTTGGAACCTGGTGACGCCGGGCATAATCTCTGGCCTTAGTAACATTCCTGCGCATGACAGCCACCAGATTTGAATGTTCGGCCTTCCGGAAAGCAGGTCCGCTTTTCACTTCTGTGACGGCCCCGCATCCAATGATTCCCCAGTTTATTTCCATAAGCTTTGCCATTATATATCTTTAATCCGGTCTTTTGGCCTGAGGGGACAGACCGGTAAGATCTTCTATTCTGACCGGTTGTCCTGTTTCAATACTTTTTCGCGCCGCAATTCCTATCAATATTGAGAAAGCGCCATCCCGTGTTCCGGCACCATGTTTCAAAGGGTCAGGCATGGAGGGATCTCTGAAAATACGGTCCTGCATGCGCGCATCGCCACCGCCATGTCCTCCTCCGGATTGCTGTACTTTCACCAGTTCGTAATCTTTGAAATTTTTCATGACCATGATTTCTTTATAGTCGGCAGAATTGATGTTTCCGGGTTGGGACATTTCCTGAGCATGAAGTTCTGCCTGACTGATCCGTTCCTTTTTTCTCCAAGGGATGTCCTGCCAGGAATCTATCCGCCCTTCAAAACCGTTAAAGGCAATACGCCATCCCTCATAAGGGGAATAAGTAGTCAGGGAGTAATTCACCAATACTCCATTGGCATATTTGATCTGGGCCGACATCTTGTCATAGATGTCAATTTCTTTCCGGAAAACGCAGTTGTCGCGGATGTATCCGTCGTAATGTTCATTTTTTACATACAGATCCATGGCTCCCCGGTCGCCGGTAATGTCCCAGAAGAATTTACAGGTTGATTTATGCGGACAGGTCCGGCATTTATCACCTCTGAAAGAATTATTCTTGCCATAATGCTCCAGGCTTCCGTAAGCCATCACTTCAACCGGATCGGAATCGAGCCACCAATTGAGAAGGTCAAAGTGGTGGGTTGCCTTGTGCACCAGCAGGGTACCGCTTTTGGATCTTATTCCATGCCAGCGGCGAAAATAGCTTGCTCCGTGGTACACATTGAGATACCAGTTGAAATCGACCGACACCAGTTTTCCGGCCTCCTTACCGGCCAGTAATTCTTTAATTTTTGTTGCGTGTGGCTGGTACCGGTAGTTGAAACCGACAATGACCTTTTTTCCGGTTCTTTTTTCAGCCTCGAGGATTTTTCTGCATTTCACCTCGTCTGTGGTCATTGGTTTTTCAGTAAGGATATCCGCACCCATTTCCAATCCCTTCACGATAAATTCATCATGCGTGGCATCAACGGTGGTCACTATCACTAATTCAGGTTTGGTGTCTGCCATCATTTCCTCAAAATTGGTGAAGGTTGGAACGTCTGCTCCAATATACTTCCTGGCATATTCAAGCCGGCCGGGGTTGATGTCACAAAAGCCAACAAATTCTAAAATGTCTGCGTATTGGTCCATGATCCGTTTACCCCAGAAAGTGGTTCCCCTGATGCCGGTACCCACCATCGCCAGTTTTTTCCTGTTTGAATATGTTCCCGGCTGTTGCATTGCCGATAAAGGATGCACCATCATACTTCCTGCAACGGCTGTGCCTGTTGTTGCAATAAAATTTCTTCTTGAATAGGGTTTTGTTTTCATGCTCGTTTCAAATAAGTAAAGTTTTAACTTCTTAATAACTTTAGGCACTCTGAACTTTAGTTCACTTCAAGTACTGTTTAATTATTTTTTCTTCTGTGGACCACAAGCCCAGTCCGGGATTCGAAATATAATAAATCCGCTCTCCATCCGGTAGCACATTCATTCCATCTTTCAGGATTTCCGGGTTGTATTTAATTTTCATTTTTTCGTAAGAGGCATAATGAAATCCGGCAGCCTCTGTTTCTGCCCTGGACAAATGGCCGGGACAATAAACGACCTTGAACCTGCCTTCCGGGGAACCATGGATCAGGTGGGCCGCTGCAGCGAGGTTCTGAAACAGGTCTTTCCCCTTGTTCACTTCCTCTGTTATTTTGTGTGTTCCCTGGTATCCGTAGGCCCTTATAAGTTTATCAATTTCTTCATCTTCACCAAACATTCTGACTCCGGGTGCCAGGATGAGCAGTTCAGCCCCGTCAGCCAATGCCATTCTGGTCCGGTAAATGGCCTTGTTGCCCAGCCAGGTACTTTTATATTCAGAGGCATCAAGATGGACCACCACTTTGTGAAGGGGATGCTCCAAAGTAGTGACGTTCACCTTCCGGGACAATTCAGAGGCCTGCTCAAAGCACTCCTGACCATCCCCAACATATAAACCGCGAAGGACATTGCTTCCGGAAGGATCTTTTCCGATTACGGTCAAGGCATATACCACGGGGGGTAAACACGCAGAGAAACGTTCGGAAGCCTGATTCAGCAATGCACGTACGGGATTGTTTGTCCTGCCCATGATTTTTTCCATATCACATACCGCTCCAAGATAATGGCTCTTGTGTATGCTTTCCGGTCCTCCGGTACCCACATAAATATTCTTGCTGTGATTTGCCATGCCGGCCACTTCATGAGGAACCACCTGCCCGACGGAAAGGATCAGATCGTGACCTCCTTCAACGAGTAATTTATTGACCTGTGCCCTCCATGGATAATCCACTTTCCCCTGAGACAACTCCTTCAGGTACGTGCCGGGGAGGGTTCCTATGGTGGTGATGCCGTTTTTCCAGTCGTGTGCCCGGAACAGACGGGCCGGAACTCCGGGGAACATGGTAGCGATCTCCGTCGGGGTCATGGGTGCATGAGTTCCCAGAGCCGGCAGAATGTCAACTACAGCATCAGAAAAATATTCATATATAAAAGATGTGATCTCACCCGCCCGGGAGTGGTACCGGGTGAAATCGGGCGGTATAACCAATAACTTCTTTACGGGACCTATTTTCCGGAACGCGGCATACAATCCATCCCTGATTTCCTCAGATGAAAGTGAAGTCTGCTCCGAACCTGTATTGTAATATATCATTTTATTTATCGTTCATCCAACTCCTGAATATGCGATCCGTAACTCCTGAAAATTATTCAGAAGCGGTTATATACTATCTTCTGACCCGTGCATTTCCTTCCCAGACACTCCATACCATTTCTTCGTTCAGGGGCTGTGCGTAGTCTGTAAGAAAAGTTGTTGCCAGAGCGCCGGATGCCCAGCCAAACTGCGTCCACTTTTCGGGTGTCCAGCCCTTTAGTATCCCGTAAAGCAGTCCTCCGACAAATCCGTCGCCTCCCCCGATCCTGTCGAGCACCGTAATGTTCCGCGGTTCAATCACGTGCCAGTTATCCGCTTCAAGAGTGATGGCCCCCCACAGATGGTGGTTGACGCTGATGACCTGTCGCAAGGTTGTTGAAAAAACAGAAGTTCCGGGATGTGTTTTCCTTACCCGGTTGATCATTTCCTTAAAACTGTCGATCTTGTTCTGAAGTTCTTTTCCACCGGCCTCGGGACCTTCAAGCCCGAGGCAAAGCTGAAAATCTTCCTCATTGCCTGTCAATATGTCCGACAAGGAAGCGATCTCGCTGAATGTGTTCCTTAGTTCCTGTTCACGACCACGCCAGAAAGAGTCCCGGTGATTCAGGTCAAATGAGATGCGCGTGCCATGCTTCTTTGCAAGGCGCAACAACTCCAGGCAAAACGTGCCGGTTTCAGAGGATAAGGCGGTAAACAGGCCTGAGAGGTGTACAATTTCAACCCCCTCATCCCTGAAGATCCTTTCCAGGTCAAAGTATTTTACATGAAGGTTTCGTCCCACCTCCCCGGCCCGGTCGTTGTAAACCTGGGGCCCCCGGGACCCGTATCCGCTGTCGGCAATATTGAACTGGTGCCGGTATCCCCAGGGTCCGTCCTGTGGAATTTCCGGTCCCTCAAAGTCCATGTGACGGGAGGCCAGGTTGCTTTTTATAAAATGCGCAATGGGACTGTCCTCCACAAATGCAGTCAGCACCTTTACCGGCAGCCCAAGATACGAGGAAATGCTGGCCACGTTGGTTTCCGCACTTGTGGCATACATCCGGAAAGTGTCGCTGGCGTGGACCGGTTGCCCGCTCAGGGGCGTTAACCGGACACCCATGCTGGTTGGGACCAGCATGGAATACTTACAGTTATTTTTTAATTGAATACCCATAGTGTAGTGGTTAATATTTATGTACTTTTTGCAGAAAAATTAATTATTTTTTCAATTGAATTTGATATCCGCCATCACTTAGGGCAGATGTTGCTTCCTTTATGTTCTATACGCCCCCAAAAGCATTGTAACCTCCGTCAACCGGGATGCATATACCGGTGACAAAACCAGAAATATCCGACAGGAGGTACAGTACGGTCCCCTGTAATTCTTCCACTTTTCCATACCGGCCCATGGGAGTACTGTTTATTATTTTTTCTCCACGCTGTGTAGGCTTTCCGGAGGCCTTGTCAACCAGGAGGAAACGGTTTTGATTGGTCAGGAAGAATCCGGGGGCAATGGCATTGACACGGATCCCGGTTTTGGCCAGGTGGACCGACAGCCATTGGGTGAAATTGTTAATCGAGGCTTTGGCTGCTGAATATGCCGGGATCCTGGTCAGGGGCCTGAATGCGTTCATGGAAGATACATTCAGGATGACCCCTTTTTGGTTTTTTATCATTGTTTCTCCAAAGACCATGGATGGGAGCAGGGTCCCTTTGAAATTCAGTGCAAATACTTTATCAAATCCATCGATGGAAAGTCCGAAAAACCCCCTTTCCGGTTCATTAAGGCTTTCACTATCAAGCCATTCCACCTCGGTTGTGGCTTCAGGGGCATTTCCACCTGCCCCGTTTATCAGGAAATCAACGGACCCGAATTCTTCAATTACTGTTTTTCTGGCGCTTTCCAGCGAGTCTCTCGACAGGACATCTGCCTGCAGTCCGATGCATGGAGTATGCGTCCCGGACTTGAGTGAAGAAGCAAGTTTTTTGGCTGCCTTCCCATCGATATCCAGGATGGCTGTCCTGATCCCGGTGTTGGCGAGGGCCTGACAAAGAATGCTGCCAATGACACCGGCCCCGCCTGTGATGACACAAACTTTGTTCTCCAGGTCTTCAAAATTAATGCGGTTCATAATTACAGGTATTAGTTTCCATTTTCAAGATAGTATTTATAGTTTTCCCTGGTGATGATCTCCAGAGGCATCAGGTTCTCCCTGGCGACGCTTCCTGTCTGTACAAGATGGTTGAAGAGAGCCATCATGCTGTGGTATCCCTGCGATACCGGTTTTTGACAGATTAAAAAGTCTATGAATCCTGCTTTCAGGTAATTCAGGTTATCCGGGGTAAGGTCGTAACCAATAAACATGAAGTTGTTGAGGTGAGAGAGTACCCTTGCTGCCTTGTGGGCCCCGGATGTTACAAAGATCCCTTTGGTGACGGCGGTCATTTTTTTTGAAACAATGGTTGACAGTGCATCTTCTTCCCCCGGAGTGATGACCACACTGCTCACAATTCTTCCCGGTTGATGCCTTCGAAAAAAAATGCGGAATCCTTCTTCACGGTCACGAAAATGCGGATGGTTATCCAGCTTGCTGACAAAATTTATAATAAGTATTTCGGAATCTTCCGGCAGTCCCATCTTCATCAGCTTTGCAGCCAGATAGCCGCTTTCCCTGGCTTCTTGTCCAAAATAGCTGCAATAGTTCCGGTGTGGAAGGCGGGAGTCGATAAATATATAGGGGATCTCCAGGGCCTCACATGCATCCAGGAAGTTTTCAGATTCTTTGTGAAAAACCGGGGCCATCAGTACTGCATCAGGTCCGGAGGCCAGAAGTTTATTTGAGGCTTTAATGAAAGTTGCTTCGTTTTTCAGGCTGAAGAAGTACCTGTGAAGGACCACTCCATAACCTGACAGTTCGTTTTCAGCTTTCTCAATCCCCTCAAGGGGATATTTCCAGTAAGCATTATCGGGTGTTTCCATGGGAATGAGGACCGCAATGGTGTATACCTTGTCCGATGCCAGGCGCCGGGCCAGAAGATTCGGCGTGTAATTCAGGTCTTTAACAATCTGAAGCACTTTTTCACGGGTTTGCTTTGCAACCCGTCCGCGATTGTACAATACCCTGTCAACGGTTCCGGTGGAAATACCTGCCAGAGAGGCGATATCCTTAATGCCTGTGGGTTTTCTGTGTTTAATGGCTTTCATGGTTTATGGATGGAAACCGGCCCTCTGTAATGTAAAAATATGGAAATACCGAGAATTGCGTGAACGTTCACGCAAAAAAGATGTAATTCCTGCTAATTTGTAATCTTTCTAAGGTTAGAAAACTTTTACTTAGAGAGGTGTTCCATCAGGTTTGTGTGATCTGCCTTCTCGTCTTCCCCGTGCTTCAGGTGGAGATATATAAGCATCCCAAAGACGGGAAATACCGGGAACAATATGGCGCTTGTGATGCTGTTCAGCAAAAGCATCAGTGGATTGTTGACGGCACTCATCAGGCCTTCAGCAGATTTTATAACATCCTCCGGGTTGCTCATAATGTCGAAAAAACTCCCTGCGGAGGGGATCATGGTGAGGGCCCCAAGAATCAGGGAAAGGACAAGATAGATCACCATGATCAGCACTACCCAGCCGATGGTATTCCAGAAATCTGAATGAACCAGACGAAAACACCGTCCAAGGCTGTCAAAAGGGTTGGCCCTTTCATTGACCACGATGGCAGACAAGGGAAAAAAAACGGTTGAAAAATAAATGATGGCCACCACGGCCCCGATGATCAGGATGAAAACGCCAAGGACCGTACCGATGGCAGCAATGATACCGGCCAGTGTGCCTGCAACCATCAGGGGTATGAAAAACCGGGTGATGGATTCCCCAAGCAGGCTGAGATGCGGCCTGCCGGGATCGTAGTTGAGAATGAAGTTTGTAAGAAATGCACTCAACAGGGTGTATCCTAACAGTGTGGCCAATATCAGGGACGTAATCCTGCCCATCATGGGGCCAATGCTTTCAGGATTTTCAATAAGGTTTGTTAGATCTTCAAAATAGGCTCGCAATAAGGGAGCTGTCAACAATTGCAGAAGGGCCATGACAATAAAACTGTAGAAGAACAACCAGCCATAGTTTTTTTTGAGTATCTGCCAGCCGTTTTGAAACAGACTGTCCACAGTCATTTTCATATAATAAGGATGATTCCTGTAGTCTGACATGGTGTAATGTGTTAGTGTTGTTTTATTTCCTTCCAGTTAGCCTGCCCCTGGATTTCGTGTAAAATTAAAAATCTTTTCCATACCGGCCTGTGTGCAGCAATACAAAAACAGGTATTTCTTTATTCAGGCTGAAAAATTTTGGTTTTGAGTGTAACCGGAAGATATCAGCCACTAAAGCGTCTGTAGCCACGAATGCACGAATTAATAACGAATGCACCAATAAGTCACCCGAGAACCTGCTTTGTCCGCACGCTGTCGCTGAAGCTTTAGCGCAGGCGCCCGGAGCCTTGGCGCAGGAGGAACCTGAAACAATTCTATAAACTTCCGTCTTTTTTTTTTAATTTTATCAATATGGGATATTCCTGATAAAAAGTAAAACAATCCTTTTAACATACCCTACATGAAATCATTAGTTATTTCTTTTTATGCGATTATTCTGACAGTATTTTCAGGTTGTACCGGATCAGATGAAAAGGTCTTTCATGAAACCCGGCTGAATGGCCGGAAAGTGCAGGAGATCTTCCTGGACAGGGTGCCGGAAGAGGCCAGGCAACTGAATTTTTCGGATATTTTCTCCTCCTGCAGGGCCATCCCTCTGGAAACAAAAGACGAGTGCCTCATACAGAATGTTTTCTTTACACTTGCAGGAGAGGATCTTCTGGTCGGCACACAGAACTTTCCGGGTCCTGCCCGCCTCTTCCGTTTCGACAGGAACGGGAAGTTTCTGAATGAGATCGGACGGGGAGGAAAAGGCCCGGGGGAACACACCGGTTATATGCAGGACTTCTGCCGGTATGATGATAAAGACAAAACCGTTCTGGTTAAATGGGATGCAGACGACTCCCAGCTTTTTACCCTTCAGGGCGCCCTGATAAAGACCATTAACATGCCGTTCTGGGGATTGCAGGACATGTTCAAATGGAATGAAGGGGAATGGTTCAGTACCGGCACATCGGCAGGGGTCTCCAGGTATCCCAGAGATTCCATGCTGTTGGTTTTTTTCAGGGACGACGGAGAGATCACCCGTGCCATTCCAAGAACCCTGTATCCTCCAAAGAATACCAAAGGATATGTCCCTTCTTCCTGGGGAACGTCCGTTTATCAGAACAATTCAAAACGGAAGTTTTATTTTTCCGGTATAGATACCTTATTTTCCCTGGAGAACAGCAAACTGGTTCCGGCAGGGATCCTGCATTCAGGGAAAAATGCTCAGGAATATAATACAACTTCGGACCCGGAATATCAGAAAGGAAAATATTCGCTGAAGTTTCTGGAAGAAACGGAAAACAATATTTTTATCAAAAGAATGGTCATTGAAAAGGCCGATCTGAATCAATACCGTCCCGGCCGGTGGGGAGGATCGTTTGAATTGGATGATCAGCTGATTGTCATTGATAAAGGAACCGGAAAGGCGGCGGTCTGCAAGTTCGGCGATGATATGTATGGTTTTATCCCTGAACAGGCCATAGAAAACCTCGAATTTGATGAAAGCGGATATGTTACCTTGAACATGCAAATATCAGATATGCTGGATATGATCAAAGAGTATGAATCCAAAGGAAATGTTTCCCCGGAAATAGCAGCCCGCCTGGAGCCCTTAAAGAAACTGAACGAAGATGACAATCCGGTGATCTTCCTCTTTAAGATTAATGACCGGATCAGGATAGATTGAGGAGCGGGACAACCCGCTTTGTCCTCAAAAACCTTGGTGTTGGAAGCACAGGGCATAGGGCACAGGGCATAGGGCACAGGGCATAGGGCACAGGGCATAGGGCATAGGGCATAGGGCACAGGGCATAGGGCACAGGGCATAGGGCACAGGGCACAGGGAAATAGGAAACATTAATTGATTTTTTCTGCCATTAATGGTTATCTTTAATTAGGCAAACTGCAAGATGGAATACTTCCGGCACATTTTATCATCCGGCGATTATGTGGCAATCTTTCTTATCTGTAATACACGATAATTCACTTTCAAGAAAATAAATTATGAAAAACTTCATTTTGCTTCTTTTAGTCGTTTCTTACGTTCTGGCAGGTTGTCAGTCTGAAAATGACAATGATGATACAATGGTTCCGCACTTTGGGAATCTCTATACGATTACCGATGGAAAAACCAGGTCGGTAAGCCCGGAGAACTTTACAGGTGAAAAAGGCAGGGCAGGCATGGCTACCCTCGAAGAAGGAAGTGCCGCCCGGGCAGCCAGGGAACTGGGACAGGGATGGAAAGTAAATCCTTATGTGAGAATTCAAGCCGGTGAAGAGGATTATTTTTGCGGTTCGTATGGATTCGAAATGCGAAAGGGCGAGGATGGTAAAGATATCTATTCATCGTTCAGCAGTCCTTACGGCGGGTTTTATTATGTGGACGACCCTCTGAATAACAGGCACCTGAGCAGGGTGGGTGAATACCGCTGGCACATTACCGATCCCATACGGTTTGAGTCTGACTTAAGGGTTACCATCCAGAGCCTTGGCTGGAAAAGTGAAGGCCGGTACCTGCCTCTTGAAGACGACCTGGCATCTGTGGCTTACTGGTACCAGGCGGAACCGCACAATCCATTTCCGGAACTTCCGGAAGTGGAGGACCTGGTCATAAAAAATGAATAAGAATACCATGAAAAATCTGCAATTTTTTTTGAGTTTATTTCTGGTTGTGTTGCTTGCACATGGAACGGTATATGGCCAAAAACCGGACTGGCCTGTCCTGAAACATTATGATTCCAAACATGTTGACAGAATTGCCCTGCCTGTCGGAGGGATCGGTACGGGAACCGTGTCACTCGGGGGCCGTGGGAACCTTCAGGACTGGGAGATCATGAACCGTCCGGCCAAGGGCTTTAATCCGGGTCCGGGGTTTGAGATTGCACCCTTTTTCGTTCTCTACACACAACAGGGAAACCGTGGGGATACCCGTTTGCTGGAAGGACCGGTCCCCTTATATGCTTATGAGGGAGAACGCGGGGTATATCAAATCACCAACCATGGCCTGCCGCGCTTTGACAGTACAACATTTGATGCAGCCTATCCTTTCGGGCAGGTTCAACTCTATCATGAACGCCTCCCGGTTAAAGTAAAGATCAAAGCCTTTAATCCCCTGGTTCCAACCGATGCCGGTAAAAGCGGCATCCCGATAGCAGTGATCCGCTTTGAGCTTACAAATACCACCCTGAGTGAGGTGACGGCTTCAATTTGCGGATCCATGCAAAACTTTATCGGGAATGATGGAGCTTATGGAGCGCCTGTGGATAACAAGAATGAATATCGGATTGCAGATAGTGTAAAGGGAATATTTATGAGTTCTGAAGGGGTTGACCCCGAATCGGAGCAGTGGGGAACCATCGCTTTTTCCACCACCCATGATGGAGAAGTCACCTGCAGGACCAGTTGGAAAAAACAACATTGGGGTTCATCCATTCTGGATTTCTGGGATGATTTCAGTGCGGATGGGACCCTTGAAGAGAGGCCTCCAACCGGGGAAGATGCCCCGATGGCCTCCCTGGCCACAAAATTTGAACTAAAACCGGGAGAAACCAGGGAAATTGAATTCCTGATCACCTGGAATTTTCCCAATGTTAAAGCCTGGTCTGCTACCAACCTGAAAAACTATTATTCAACCATATATGAAGATGCATGGGATGTCCTGGAAAAAACCCTGCCCCGTCTTGCTGAACTTGAAAAAGAAACAATTGCCTTTGTAAACGCATTCATCCGTTCAGATCTTCCTGAAGTTGTTAAAGAGGCTGCCCTGTTTAATATCAGTACTTTAAGAACCCAAACCTGTTTCCGTACCGGAGATGGAAATTTTTTTACATGGGAAGGATGCAATGATAATACCGGCTGTTGCTTTGGCTCCTGTACCCATGTCTGGAATTACGAACACGCCACCGGGTTTTTATTTGGTGAACTGGCAAAACGAAAACGGGAAATCGAATTTGGGATGGCTACCGGTGAGGATGGCCTGATGAGTTTCAGGGTGCGGCTCCCAAAGGAGAACATGCAATCTTTTGGCCGGGCCGCGGCTGACGGGCAGATGGGCTCCATTATGAAAATGTACAGGGACTGGCAACTTTCAGGCGATGGCGAAATGCTTGAACGTTTATATCCCAACGTGAAAAAGGCTATTCAGTTTTGCTGGATTCCCGGCGGTTGGGATGCAGATACGGATGGCGTTATGGAAGGAGTTCAGCACAACACTATGGATGTGGAATACTATGGACCAAATCCCCAGATGGGAATATGGTACCTCGGCGCATTGCGATCCGTTGCCGAAATGGCCGGATATGTGAAAGACAAGGACTTCGCTGACAGCTGTATGGCCCTGTATTACAATGGCCGGAACTGGATCGAAGAAAACCTGTTCAACGGGGAATATTACATTCAAAAGGTGCAGATCCCTGAGAACACCGGGGATATAAATCCGCAACTGGTCATCGGAATGGGCGGTGACGATCACCTCCAGCCTGATTATCAGCTTGGCGAGGGCTGCCTTGTAGATCAGCTGGTGGGCCAGTATGTGGCACACGTGTGCGGACTGGGCTATTTGGTGGATCCTGAACAGGTGCAGAGTACCCTGAATAGTATAATGAAGTATAATTACCGCGAAAATCTCAGCGATCATTTTAATATATTCAGGTCCTTTGCCCTGGGTGATGAGTCGGCTTTACTCATGGCCAGTTATCCCCGGGCCAGGCCTGCCAACCCTTTCCCGTATTTTACAGAGGTGATGACCGGGTTTGAATATACTGCCGCCATCGGAATGCTCTATGAAGGGGACCTGGAAAATGGTCTTAAATGCATTCAAAATATTCGTGACCGTTATGACGGTTTTAAAAGGAGCCCCTTTGACGAAGCCGAATGCGGCCATCATTATGGCCGTGCCATGGCAAGCTGGTCAGCGGTTCTGGCACTAACAGGCTTCAACTATTCGGGTGTTTCAAAAACCATATCATTCATATCAAAACCAGGAACGTACTTCTGGTCAACCGGATATGCCTGGGGTACCGTGGAGATTAAGGATGAGTCAAAAAACAAACTTGTGACCCTTAAGGTGTTATACGGAAACCTGGATCTGGATAAACTCATCCTCAGAGGATATGGCGTATCAAAGGTCAGAGCTGGAAAACTCAGTGGTGAGGATGAGCTCACTACCAGGGTCAGGAATAACAATTCCAGGGCCGGACAGGTGTTAAATGTAAAATAAAAACGTAAATATGTCGTATCAGATCCGGTTAGGATTTTAAATGAAGATCACCAATCTGTTCAGTATGGTTCTTTTTCTAAATCTATCCGTGTAATTCTGGAATCAGAAACATCCGGGACCAGGTGGTAAGGCCTGGATATTTTCCGATGAGATCATTATTGAATAAGGAAGGTATATGTTACGGGGTGCTGGTTTTGGACAGATGCTGAAACTAGTTCAGCATGACGAACCAGTAATTTTGCCATAATCAAAGATTGTCATCCTGAACTCCAGCCTGCCGGCTGGCAGGTATTTCAGCATCTGCCAAAATTAATACGAATCCAAACAAACCAGAGCATGAACAAAACATTACCGGTAGTTATTCTAACACTCCTT
The DNA here is from genome assembly GCA_964403185.1 of uncultured Rikenellaceae bacterium. Taxonomy (GTDB): domain Bacteria; phylum Bacteroidota; class Bacteroidia; order Bacteroidales; family VadinHA17; genus CAYOFK01. The sequence continues at coordinate 21,667 of CAYOFK010000012.1, forward strand.
TTAACCGGATGTCTGCCAAAACCTGCCACTGATTATCTGAATGAATCTGAGAAAGACTTTAATAAACGAATGGAATGGTGGCGCGATGCCGGATTCGGGATGTTTATTCACTGGGGTTTATACGCAGTTCCGGCAGGTGTTTATAAAGGGGAAGCAAGATATGCAGAATGGATTATGAATCAGGCCGGGATCCCGAAGGAGGAGTATGAACAATATGCAGAGGTTTTTAACCCTGTTAAGTTTAATGCCAATGAATGGGTGAAGATTGCTGAAAATGCAGGGATGAAATACATTGTGATCACCTCGAAACATCATGATGGTTTCTGTATGTGGGATTCTGAAATTACGGATTATGATATCATTGACCGGACCCCCTTCAAAAGAGATGTATTGAAAGAACTTTCAGTGGCCTGTGAAAAAGCAGGTATCAGATTGTGTTTCTATCATTCTATTATGGACTGGCATCATCCCGATGCCACCGGTGAAAATTTTTCCAAATACCGGGAAGAGTATATGATTCCCCAGTTGAAAGAATTGGTCACAGATTACGGAGATTTGGGAGTATTATGGTTCGACGGGGAGTGGATCGAAGAATGGACAGAGGACCAGGGTAGGGAATTGTATAATTATCTTAGAGGTCTGAAACCGGATCTTATTATTAACAACCGGGTAGGAAAGGGAAGGTCCGGAATGCAGGGAATGAGTAAATACGAAGATGCCGTTGGTGATTTTGGAACCCCTGAGCAGGAGATCCTGGAAGGGACCTCATCCCTTGACTGGGAATCCTGCATGACCATGAATGGCCGTTGGGGTTATGTTTCGTATGACAAGAATTTTAAATCAACCCAAACCCTCATTCATAACCTGATAGATATAGCTGCAAAAGGAGGGAACTATTTGTTAAATGTCGGACCTACGGCTGAAGGTTTGATCCCTGGAGAAAGTGTCCAACGCCTGGAAGAAATGGGCCAATGGATGACGGTAAACGGGGAAATCATCCATAATTCCAGATCCGTTAAGAACTACAGAGAATCCGAGTTTTTGTATTACCTGACAGATAAAAAGGCAAAAATCTATTATGCCATTACAACTACCTGGCCGGGAGTTTCCTTAAATATTAAATACATACTTCCGAAGAAAGGTTCGAAAATAAAAATGCTGGGTTATCCGGAACCTCTCGAATGGAAAAATATGGGCCCTGAAGGTATTGAAATTCTGATACCTGAGGCATTGCAGGAAGTTTCCGGTCGCCCCTGCCAGCATGCCTGGGTATTTAAGATCTCGGGGAAAGAAGTGGAGGTGGTTGAAAAACCTGAAATCAGCGCCGCAGAAATGAAAAATATTAAAAAAGTTTTATTTTCGGATCATATTATAGCCAGACTGTCTACCAACACAGCAGGAGCTACCATTCACTTTACCCTGGATGGGTCACTCCCCACCATAAGTTCTCCTGTATATAATGGTCCTGTCGATATCCGGGAATCTGCCCTGATAAGGACCATTGCTGTTAAGAAAGGTTCGGTGAGCAGCCATCCTGCTGAAACGGAATTCCTTAAGGTTACTTCTTTTAAGTCCATAACATTCAGCAGTCCATTTAGTGAAAAATATTCCGCACATGGCCCCCTTACCCTGGGCAATGGGATCATTGGTGGAGAAGACTTTTCTGACATGGAATGGCTGGGATGGGAAGGAGAGGATTTTGAGGCCCTTGTCGATCTTGGTCAAACAACTGATATTTCACGGCTTTCGGCAGGTTTTTTAAATTCTGTTTCATCATGGATATTCCTGCCGGGGAGGGTGGAATTTTTTATCTCGGAAAATGGAGAGAACTTTATTTCGGCAGGTATAGTTCAAAACGACATTCCCCTGAACACTGATAAAAAGTTTAGAAAAGACTTCTCAGTTTTATTTGAGGGAAAAGCCAGGTTCATAAAGATATTTGCTGAAAATATAAAAGTATGCCCTGAATGGCACCAGGGTGCAGGTGGAAAAGCCTGGTTGTTTGTGGATGAGATCATCATTGAGTAGGAAGGTTATATGTTGCGGGGTGCTGGTTTTTGACAGATACTGAAACTAGTTCAGCATGACGAAATGGAAATTTAGCCACTACCAAAGCGTGTCATCCTGAACTCCTGCCTGCCGGCAGGCGCGGTGGTTCAGGATCTGTATATTTAAAACCGAATTCATTAAATAACACTTGTATGTCTATAAAAATATCAACAATTCTTTGTACCCTTGCCTTCCTTTTATTTGGATGCCAAAACAAACACGAACCAACCAAACCCAACATCATCTTTGTGTTAGTAGATGACCTGGGCTGGCGTGATGTGAGCTATATGGGATCGCTCTACTATGAAACCCCGAATATTGACAGGCTGGCAGGAATGGGAATGGCATTCACCAACGCCTACGCAGCCTGCGCGGTGTGCTCACCTACGAGGGCTTCCATCATGACGGGGAAGTACCCGGCCAGGACAGGAGTTACGAACTGGATTCATTTCCTGGATCCGGAGGCAAAGGAATATGCTGAAACAGAACAACATCCGGCAAACTTCACAGGGGGCTTTGAAAAGAGGGTCCTTTGCCCTCCGAATCATTACTGGATGGACCTGGAAGAAACAACCATTGCAGAGGTCCTCAAAGAGCATGGTTATGTAACGGCCCACATCGGTAAATGGCACCTGGGACCCGAAAAATGGTGGCCTGATAAACAAGGGTTTGACCAAAATATCGGCGGTGCCGACCTTGGCCAGCCGCCTTCCTATTTTGATCCCTATAAGCGCAATGAAAAACGTCCCGGGATACCAACCCTGAAACCAGGAAAAGAAGGAGAATATCTGACCGACCGGGAAGCCGGTGAAGCAGTAAAATTCATCCGGGAAAATAAGGACACCACCTTTTTCCTGAACCTCTGGCACTATGCTGTGCATACACCTATTCAGGCCAAAGAAGAGATCATAGAAAGATACAAACAGAAAGATCCGGACAGTGAACAAAAAAATCCAAAATATGCGGCCATGATAGAAAGTGTGGATGAAGCAATGGGCCGCATCGTGCAAACTCTGGAGGAAAACAATTTGATGGATAAAACCATTATCATCTTTTTCTCTGATAACGGCGGCCTGGTTCCGGTGACCTCCAATGTGCCTTTAAGAAGCGGTAAAGGATTTCCGTACGAAGGAGGGATCAGGGAGCCTATGTTTGTTTACTGGCCGGGAGTTGTTGAGCCCGAAACGGTATCGGATGTACCTGTTACCAGCGTGGATTTTTTCCCAACCATCTGTAAAATGACCGGCATTGAGTTACCGGTAATCGATGCTTTGGACGGCCTGGATTTAAGTCCGGTCCTTACAGGGGACGGGGGTTTAGACCGGGAGGCTATATTCTGGCACTTCCCCCATTACAGAGGTCGTAGCGCACCATACAGTATCATCAGGAAAGGCAATTTCAAATTAATTAAAAGATATGACGGCAAACCATTTGAACTGTTTGACCTTGAATTTGACCTGGGGGAAACCATTGATTTGTCAGACTCACTGCCCGGAAAAGTCGAAGAATTGAATGCCTTGCTGGAAAATTGGCTTCAGGAAACCGGAGCAAAGGTCCCCATCCCAAACCCTGATTTTTCCGAACCTGAAAAGGTGGAACACATGGGAGTCCGTCAGCCCGTTGCTCTTGAGTATGAGCCGGATCAGAAGTATGCTGAAGATGGGGCCGGAAGCCTGTTGGATGGCTGGCTTGGTGGAGACAATTACAAACGGGGCTGGCTGGGTTTTGAAGGAAATGACCTGATCGCTACCATTGACCTTGAAAAAATTGAATCCTATTCAAAAGTGTCCGTTCGCTTTTTTCAAAATTCCGCCGACCGGATCTTTTTGCCCGAGTGGGTGGCAGTTTCAGTGTCTTCAAATGGGACCAACTTTACGGAAGTTGATAAAAAAGTGCTGGATAAACCCCGGCCGGGATTGGATACCATGGTAAAGGATATTGATTTTTCGTTTTACCCAAAGGATTACAGGTACCTGAGACTGGTTGCAAAAAACCTGGCTGTCTGTCCCGAATGGCACCGCGGAGCAGGTGGCAAAACCTGGTTGTTTGTGGATGAAATAATTATTGAGTAGGAAGGTTATATGTTACTGGGGGCTGGTTTTTGACAGATGCCAAAACAAGTACGAACAAGCTAAATCAAATATTATCTTTGTCTTTGTGAGTAAAGGAGAATAGCCATGAAAAGAAAGATCATTGTTTTTTTATTGCCGATAAACATTTGGCTACTTCCCCTTTGTATGATCCATGCACAGATTCAGGTCCGGCTCGAATTGAGAATGAAATTTGAGAACGACTTAAAAGCAGAGATACCGGTTTTTCAGGAGGATCCCAATGCCCACGTTTACAATGATCAGTATCATGGCTATTCAAAAGGGATCGTAGGAAATGCCCTGGATCTATCCTCTGTAACGCGTGGGCGGACTCCTGTCAGGGTTCCTGCACTGATTCCTGAATTAGATGCTTTCACTATAAAATTCTGGGTTCGTAGTGAACACCAATACACACATTTTTCTTCAATTGCTTCCAACAGGATAAACGATGGAGATTCCATTCCAGGCTGGACCCTTTCCATTCAGGGTAACGGCGCCTGGCAATGGACCCTGTCCGATGGTACAAGGTCTTTTGACTATACACCTACAGTTAAAAGGCAACCCATAAATGACGGCCGGTGGCACCAGCTTGCATTTTCCATAGACCACGAACGGCAAAAAGCATGGCTGTATTATGACGGAATGAATGTGGCCATCTACCATATCGGAGAACTGAAACCGCTGTTGCAGGGTCTTCCGGTTAGTATCGGGTCCACTGCCACTGAGAGAAATGAAACAAAGCCCTTTACCGGACTGATTGATGAGTTTGAGTTGTGGTCGGGAGTACTGTCAAAAGAGCTTATTCAAAATGACTACCTGGTGAATTTTCCCTCAGAGAAACCGGAAAGACCAAATGCAGGAAATGAATTACGAATGATGGTTTGGAATATCTGGCATGGCGGAAGAGAACATGGGGATACCATAGGGGTCCAAAGGGTTATTGAGGTAATTAAAAAGGCCGATCCTGATGTTATCGCCCTGATAGAGACCTATGGTTCCGGTCCCGTCATTGCAGATGCCCTTGGTTACAATTTTTATTTACGATCCTCCAATTTGTCTGTCATGAGCAGATATCCCTTTGGTGGTTTTATTGATGTTTTCCAACCTTTTAACTGCGGAGGGATATATGTTGATCTTGGAGCAGGGCGCCAGGTGGCTGTTGTTAATACCTGGCTGCATTACCTGCCTGATTACAGAAAAGAAATGTTGGTGGACAGCCTTCCGGCTGAAGATATTTATTACAATGAGGAGGGAACCCGTTATGCCGAGATACATCAGATCCTTCAGGAATTAAAACCAGTGATAAAAAATTCAAAAAACATTCCCGTAATACTGGCAGGCGATCTTAATACACCCTCCCATCTTGATTTTACCAGGAAAATGGCGGAAACACACTGGGGTTATATTATGGAGTGGCCTGTAACCCGGGAGATTGAACTTTCGGGATTCAGCGATTCCTTTCGTAAATTGCATCCCAATCCAGCAGAGAACTATGGCGGCACACAACCTTCACATCTGTTTGATACTTTTCATTATCGTATCGACTATATTTTTTACCAGGGGAAAATGCTGAAACCACTGTTTTCAGAGGTGATAAAAGACCACCCGGTGAAATTCCCGTCTGACCATAATGCAGTGCTCACTGTTTTCGAAATTCGCTAGTGTGGTAATTATTAAATTGTGTCACTAATAATTTTATGATATTTTTTTCTTTATGCAAGGCAAAATTTGCAAGCATAGCCTTAGCTACGGTTAATAATTTTAACGCCGCAGAAAGGGAAAAAGGACGTGAAATAAGTAATGGAATTTAGTAATTACCACACTAATAACTAGTTATATGAATATGGGAAGTATAATCACACAA
>CAYOFK010000013.1:0-21476 GCA_964403185.1 uncultured Rikenellaceae bacterium
TATAAAAAGCCTGATAACTTGTTTCTTTAACGGAAAATACCTTTTGAGACAGCCCCTGGATCCCGAAAACCGCGGGGGACGGGGGATTTCCATTCAGGAAACGCCTATTTCAGGAAACAACTTTTCCGCTTCCCCGATACTTCCTGGTTTGCCGATATCCACCCACCGGGTGTCATCATGTTTAAAAGTTACAACGTGTTGCTCTGATGCAAGATCCAGGTACATATCCATAATGGAGAAGATGTCTTTTTCAGGAAAGTATTTCAGAAACTCCGGACTGAGAATGCTCATGCCTGAAAAGGCGACCTTTTCAGATATCAGGTCTCCCGGCCGGCTGATCCGCTCCTCGCCGGTGTGAACATTCCTCCATCCACAGACCACCCCATCTGCATTGGTCAACAGGTAGCGCCGGGTATCCCTGTTCCGGACTGCCAGGGTAGCCAGTCCCCCGTTTTGAATGTGAAAATGATAAAATTTTCTGAGGTCCAGGTCTGTAATTACATCCACATTATACAAAAGGAAGGGTGTGTTGTCAAAAAACCAGGAGGCCTTTTTCAATCCCCCGCCGGTTTTCAGCAACAGGTCCTTTTCATCGGAAATTTCCATGCGGATATTAAAGTTGTTTTTTGAATCCAGGAACTCAGTGATTTGAGCCCCGAAGTGATGGATGTTAACAATGATCTCGGCAAACCCATGGGTTTTTAATTTAAGGATGGCCAGTTCCAGTACAGGTATCCCATGGATCCGAACCAGAGCTTTTGGAAGATCCTGAGTCAGGTTCCCAAGCCGTGTGCCTTTACCGGCTGCAAGTATCATTGCTTTCATAGGCAGGTTTGTGATCTTTGTGGTAAAATACACTTTTGATACAGCCCCTGCAAATTTTAAAGCTTGAATCTGATCGCCTTTTACTGTGATGACTTTTTCTTAAATGTGCCAGGCATCAATTATGTATTGGGCATAAGTCACTCATCATAAGTCTGATGTTTGTTGAAATGACCTCTTAATTAAATCAAACCAATTAAAAAATTGTAACTTGTTGATGATTTACATGAATTATTCATGAAAAAAAAGGCAGGTCTCTTCATTTGTTTCCTTTTTATCAGCGTCTTGCTTCCCTCTGCAGAAATTGAGAAAGGAAATTTCAAGAGTATTCTATTATCACCTGAGAATGAAAGTTTTTCAATTAATAAACTCATATTCTATTTTGAAGATATAGAAAACAGATTGAGTTTTGCAGAAATAAGCGCATCAGAATTTGATAAGAAATTTAAACTTTCTGATAAGGAAAATTTGAATTTCGGAATGACATTATCAGCATATTGGGTAAGATTTGATATTAAAAATCTATATCCTCAAATTGATGATTGGTTACTTGAGATAGAATACCCTCTTCTCGACTCTATTACTTTTTCCTATTTAGATGAGGATAATCGGTGGGTCCATCAGGCATTTGGAGATATGTACCCATTTGATCAAAGAGAATGGAATGCCAGATCATTTGTGATACCTCTCCACCTTCCTGACACAATTACCAGAACGTATTATTTAAAGATTAAAGCTTCAGGAACCATGCAGTTCCCGATGAAAATCAGCCGTATTAAAAGTTTCCATAGGTCCATGATGCTTTCTGAAACATATTATGGGATATTCTTTGGGATTATGTTTTTGCTGATAATATATAATATATTCATTTACTTCTCCTTACGCGATATATCATATTTATATTATGTAATCTTTATTCTGAGCTCAACTATTTTATTAGCCTTCATAAGTGGCCATATATTTCAATACCTGCTAAAAAATTCCATGTTATGGTGCAACAAATTATATCCTTCTTCAATCGCTTTAACTGAATTTTGCATAATTAGTTTTACCAGATCATTTTTAAACATTAAAAAGTATTCGCCTAAACTGGATAAGGTTCTTTTCTATTTCCAGATTTTTTCGGTTCTCTTAATTTTTCTTTTATTTTTCCTGGATTATTATTACAGTATTTTGGTTTCTATTTATACCTCTCAATTATATATTATATGTAGTTTACTGAGTGGGATTATATGTTACAAAAGAGGCAACAAGGCTGCCCTTCTCTTCATTCTGGCATTTGCATTATACTTATTGGGTGGTTTATCAATAAGTCTTATGGGAATAGGGGTAATCGGGAAAAACATCATTTCCAGGCACGGAATGGAAATTGGTGCAATGTTAAACGGGGTTTTTCTTTCTCTGGCCCTGATAAATAACTATAGAATAAGCAAAATTGAAAAGGAAAAAGCAACTGAAAAAATCATTCAGATGCGGCAAAAGGCAACTCTATTACTGGAGCAAAGAGTAAAAGAAAGAACAACAGTGATTCAGGATAAAAATGAAGAACTGGAGCAACAAAAAAAGAAACTGCAAATTACACTTAATAACTTAAAAGACACCCAGATCCAACTCATCCAATCTGAAAAAATGGCTGCCCTGGGAGGATTAGTTGCCGGTGTTGCACATGAGATTAACACCCCTATTGGGATCAGTGTTACAGCCGCTTCCAAATTAACAGAAGAGACTGCTCACATGACAGAACTCTATAAAGTGAATAAAATAACCCGGTCTGAATTCAAGGATTATTTGTTAATTTCAAGTGAATCAGCAAAACTTATTTTATCAAATATGGAAAGAACCGTATTGATGATCCAGAGTTTCAAGCAGGTTTCTGTAGATCAGTCAACATCCCAACTCCGAAAATTCAAGTTAAAAGCATACATCCAGGATATAATCAGAAGCCTTTATCCAAAACTTAAGAATCGTGGAATTTCAATTACACTGGAAATGGATGAGCATCTTGAACTGAATAGCTATCCCGGAGCTTTTTCACAAATCATAACCAACCTTGTAATCAACAGTGTAACACATGGTTTTGAAAAAATGAAAGGGGGTACGATTATGATTTCCTCTAAATTGATTAATGAGGAATTACAATTGAAATATTCGGACTCCGGAAGAGGAATGTCAAAAGAAACCCTGAGTAGAATCTTTGAACCATTTTTTACAACAAACAAAAAACTTGGAACCGGTCTTGGAATGCACATCGTTTATAATTTAATAACACAAAAATTTAACGGCACCATTAAGTGTTCCAGTCAAATTAATAAGGGCATCTCTGTGCAAATAAGAATACCAATCTCCCATCAATGAAAATGTGACGGTAATTTAAGCACAGGGAGACTCCGGTTTAGTGTTTAGATGGTTATACATGGGTTTTGAACATCCGGAAGTTTTGCAGCACTTTACCTGGAAAGCACAAATATCCGGCAAAAATCTTCAAAACCCTGAAATTTAACACAATAGATCCCCTTTTTCAGTCCCCGGGTGGAGATCAGAAGTTTATTTCCATTGCATTCCATAGGGGCCTGGATTTTCATTCCATTGATATCATACAGGGTACATCCTGATATTTTCTCAACATCCAGGCCTTCAATTGCCACCTTTTCATTAAACGGCCAGAAAAATTTTCTTCCTGTTGTTTTAATCTCGCTCATAACCGGAAAAATTTTAAAAATAATGACTCAAAACTACGATGCGTGTAAATTATTATCTAACACTTATGTTTCATATGATAAGGCATATGTTGCATTAATTATTTGAAGATCTGTAGAGCGGCTTTTTATGTCGTTTATCGACTCTGAGAGGCGATCCACAGAGCCTTCACGCAACCGTACCCCGGTCTCAGAGCCGGAGCACGATTTGCCACCTGCAAATTTACTTCCTTGACAGCCAGTGAAGTAACTGCCTGTTTCCATTCAGTCTCTCCGAGACGGGTTTTAATCTACCTATGCTTTCATCCCGCAGGCAGGTGTTCAGTATTTTTAACCCTGGAATTGAATGAATTTGATGCAACTCCATCGAAGGGGGAAATAAACACAGGTCGTTATCACCTTTTTTAAGCCACAAAAAAAGCCGCTACAGAGTAACGGCTTTTCGGATGAGCAGAAATAGGAAGGTAAACCGGCCAAAGTTTTAAACCCTTCAAATCTGCCAGTAGTTCTTGTAATATACCGTGGTTTTTATCTTTTGGTCCTCCTTTATATTGTTTAGCATTTTTGCTTTAATTTCTAATAATAAAGTACGACCATAAGATGATGGATTTCTAATAGATATGTCCCAAAGCATAACATGAATGTTGCAGAAAAGCTCAATAATGGTAAAACCCAGTATTTTGGTAAAGTTAAGGGGGGGAATGTTTAGGAGTTTAGGAGTTGACCTTCCTTCGTTGCTCGTAGAGGATTACTAAGTCATAAATCTTATTCCACTACTGTTTAAATTGTTTCGTGTAATCAGAGGGTGAAGTGCCAAAAAGTCCTTTAAAACATTTAGCAAAGTAGGACAGGTTATTAAATCCCACTTCGTAGGTGATCTCAGCTATGTTACCAAATCCCTTTTCCATGAGTTTGGCTCCACGTTTTAACCGGATGGAACGAATGAATTCAGAGGCCGACTGGTTGGTAAGGGCTTTCAGCTTTCTGAATAACTGACTTCGGCTCATGGCCATTTCATCCTGGAATTGGGCTGAATCGAATTCAAAATCTCCCATATGGTCCTCAATGATCCCTATGGCACGGTTCAGGAATAATTCATCGGCAGAGGTTATGGCTATATCTTTTGGTTCCAACTTTATATTCTTACTAAAGCGTTCCCTTAAGTTTTTACGTTGCTCGATGAGGTTCCGGATCCTGGCTTTTACTTCTTTCATATTAAAGGGCTTGGTCAGGTAATCATCAGCCCCGGTCTCCAGTCCCCCAATTTTATCTTCCACATTGGCTTTGGCAGTAAGCATGATCACAGGGATATGACTGGTATGCTCATCCGTTTTAAGTTTCCTGCAAAGCTCCACGCCATCCATTTCAGGCATCATCAGGTCAGTAATAACAAGGTCCGGTATAATCTCCACTGCCTTTTCCAGACCGGCCTTACCGTTCGGAGTTTCAACAATTGTGTATTGATCAATCAACGCTTCTGATAGGTGATCCCGCACATCCGGATTATCCTCAACAATCAATACCAGGGGTATTCCATCTTCAGTTACAGGTTCCTCACACGGAAGTTCTTTATCCTCAAGTAAAGTGGTATGGGGTATTTTCTTCTCAGAAGTATCAGCTTTGACCACCACATAATCACTCTCTTTTAAATGATCCTTGCCCAGGGGGAGGGTTACAATGAATGTACTTCCTTTTCCGGGTTGGCTTTTAACATTCAGGGTTCCTTTATGCAACTCCACCAGTTCTTTGGTCAGGGACAAGCCAATGCCGGTACCATACGTGGCAGTATTGTTCTCCACCTGGTAGAACCTGTCAAATATCTTATTCAGTTGCCCGGAAGGGATCCCTGCACCGGTATCAGAAACGGTGATCTTCAGTTGTTTTTTCTTCTGTTCCTCTGACAACTCCACCTTGCAAGTTACTTTTCCACCCTCATCGGTATATTTAAATGCATTGGAAAGCAGGTTGGTACAGATCTTTTCCAGTTTATCCCCGTCGAAATAGGTTTTATCAGAATTATCAGGTAATTTATAATTATATTTTATCTCATTGCGTTCTCCATAGGCCGCAAATCCGGAAATAACAGGTTTAAGATACCCGACGATATCACCCTCTGATAACTCAAGTTTGAGACTGCCGGCATCGAGTTTTGAAAGGTCCATAAGCTGGTTGATGAGGCTGAGTAAACGCTGGGCATTCCTGTGCATCCGTTCCACTTTGGACCGTTCTGTTCCTTTTAGTTCTTCTGAATCCAGCATTTCATCCACAGGTCCCATTATCAGGGTCAGCGGTGTGCGGAATTCATGTGAAATGTTTGAGAAGAACCTGGTTTTCATCTGGTCCATTTCCATGATCTGCAGGTTCTTCTGCTCAAGCTCCGCTGTTCTGACTTTTACCTTTGCTTCGAGATTTAACCGTAGAGCCTCCAGATCGGTCACTGAATCATAGGCTCTCAGGCTGGCCAGGATCAGGGTAAAGAGTTTGAAGGAGGTCAGTTCGGTTTTGGTCTTGTAATCATTGATTTCGTAGGACACAATGACTTCCCGTTCGGGTGCATATCCAGGATAGCCAGTCCGCAGGATGATCTGAACAAATCGGTATCCCAATTTATCGCGTATGTACTTCACCAGGTCCAGTCCGGCCGTATTGGTCTCCATCACCACATCCAGAAGGATCACGGCAATATCCGGATTTTTCTTCAGGACCTCTTTGGATTCCTTCCCTGAATAGGTATGCAGGAATTCTATTCCCTTATTTTTATAAGTAAATCCTTTCAGGGCCATCCGGGTGACACTGTGGATGTCTTCCTCATCATCCACTACCAGAACTTTCCAGAATTCTTTGATCTCATCATCCGTTTTGGAAGTTTTCCTTTTTTGGCTTTTATCATCATCCTGAAATAAAAACTCGTCACCTCGTTCCTGAAGTTGGTCATCATCAAACAATTTGTCGGGGTCGGTTGGTGCCATGATATTTTGAATTAGGTTGGATTGTCTGATGTTTTAACCGCCAAGCGGTTCTCCCATAGGGAAACCTTTGGTACAAACCGCTAGGCGGATATTGGTATTTTCAGAGTAAACAAAACACCTTTCCCTTCCTCACTGTCACATTGAATACTTCCCTGTAATTTCTGGGTTACCAGGTTATACACAATATGCATCCCCAGTCCGGTACCTGTGCTTTTGCTGGTAGTAAAGAAAGGCTCAAAGACCCTGGAAAGGGTATCTTTGGATATTCCTTTACCATTATCCCGGTACTCCAGCACCAGTTGAGTTTCTTTCTCAGAAGCTTTGATCTCAACAAAACCTTTCTCCCGACCTGCAAATCCATGGGTGGCACTATTCAGGACCAGGTTGGTGATGATCTGTGAAAAGGCTCCAGGGTAGCTGTTTATCTCGAGTTTTTCATCTATACTCAGGTTGATCTTGAATTTTTTATCTTTCAATTTCGGATACAAACTCCTGAAGATATCTTCTATATAGGCTTTAAGTTTGAAGGTTCTTTTCTCTTCCGTAGATCGATCTGTGGACACCTGCTTAAAACTCTGCACCATATCCGCAGTGCGTTCCATATTGGCTAAAATAAGCCGGGTCGATTGGTTAGCCGTGTTTAGAAAATCTATGAATTTAGCCCGGCTGACTTTTTCCGCCTTATAAAGCTCCGCCATTTGTTTGGTTTCCTCAGCCAACGTTGAAGCAGCTGTTACACTGATCCCAACCGGTGTGTTGATCTCATGGGCCATGCCCGCCACCAGGCTGCCTAAAGAAGCCAGTTTTTCAGATTTGATCAGCTGGACCTGAATTTTTTTGAGGTTATCTAAGGTGGTCTGCAGTTCTTCTTTGGTCGCCTGTATCTCTTTCTTCTGTTTTTCAATTTCACGGGTTCGTTCCTTTACCTGTATGTTCAGCTTCTCCTTATTTTTTTGCAGGCTCCGGGTCCGAATGCGAATCCGTCCAAATAGAGCCATGATAAACACCAGACCAAATGTATAATTCCCCGGCTTCATATCCCGGGTGCATGAGATGCATTGATGAAGCAGGGTAGAGTCTGAATCGGGGACATGTCGCTGGTTCAGTTTAAAATCAATAAGCACTGTTGGTGGGATACATATAATATCTCTTATCTCTTCTGGCAGAAAGGATACAAAATCATCCTCTGCAAATACTGTTACGTATTTGCCGGATAATCCGTTCTTGGTGTTCCTGTCAGCTAATAAGGGAAAGGTAGAAAAACTTTTTGTACTATAGGGATTATTCCGGTCCGGGCTATACGTCTTGAAACGATCAGCCTTATGACTATATCCTGCAAACGGACCAATATGCCCACCAATCCAGATATTCCCATGAGGAAATAATAATATTACGCTCAACATCAATGATATAAGAAAACTACTTTTTGTCACTTTTTTAAAATTATAAGAATAAGGAAAACCTTGTACCATGGCCTTTTTTAGTCGCTACCTGCAGCTTTAGCTTATTTAAGTTACAATATTCCTTAACCAGTGCCAACCCCAGGCCGTTGCCTTCTGTATGATCTTTATTCTCCTGGCTAAAGGGCTCAAACATCTTTGCCTTAAAGTCCCGCCCTATACCTGATCCGGTATCCTCCATTTCCAACATTAATCTTTCATCTTCCTGTAAAAGTTTAATTTCCACCCCTCCTTTAGAGGTAAACTTAATGGCATTATCCAGGAGATTGTCCAGAACCTGTGTTACCGAATACTCATCTGTTTTAACAAGAGTGCGTTCGGTTTCAGGAGACAATACTACCTTGATCTTTTTTTCCTTCAGGCTGAAATCATGGTTTTTAATGAGTCCCTCGCAGACCTTCTTAATATCCACCATCCGGGGTTTTGGAGTATAATCTCCACTCTGTACGTCGGACAGGTCCAGGTTCATTTGAACACTTCGAATGATCCTTTTTCCGGTAAAGGTCATTTTGTCGAATAATTGTTTCAGTTCCTCGCTGATCTGGTTGTTTATTTCATTCCGGATTTCCAGGGTGGAGTCCAAAATGACATCCAGGGATTCTTTTATCTGGTCGGAAAGGTGCTCCAGCAATTCTGCTTTCAGGCGTTCATTTTCCTCAGACTTTTCTTTGGCCATGATCAATTCTTTCTCCATGCTGATCCGGTCCTTAAGTTGCATTTGCAGGCGGTGATTGATCTGCTCTACACCTTTTAAGGTCTCATAGGCCCTGAGGCTGGCCAGGGCCACCGTGAATAATTTGGCCGAAGTAAGCTCGGTCTTCGTCTTGTAATCATCAATCTCATAGCTAACGATCACTTCCCGTTCCGGCGCATGGCCGGGCTGACCGGTGCGTAGAATGATCCGGATGAACGGGTTGTTCATGTATCCACGGATGTACTTTACCAGGTCCAAACCGGCATGGTCCGTTTCCATCACCACATCCAGCAAGACCAGCGCCATATCCGGGTTTTCAATTAGGATCTTCCTGGCCTCTTTGGCTGAATAGGCACTGAAGAATTTTATATTCCGGCCACGGAAGCTAAAGTCTCTTAAGGCAATTTCTGTAACACTATGGATGTCTTCTTCGTCATCTACAGTGAGGATCTTCCAGGGGGTTTTTAAAGGTTTCCTTTCTTTTCCGGGTTCGTCCTCCGAAAACAAAAGCTTATCACTTTCATTGATTTTGGATTCCTGACCAAAAAGGTCATCAGGGAACTCCCGGAAGGTTTTTTGGCTATCCATATAAATTTATTCTGGTATTTAAGTTATTACATTTTAAAATCTTCCTTCATTTTACTGCAATTCAGAAACTGTCATTTTAAACTGTAAACATACCGTCCGGCTTGGGTTCTGACTAACATGCATGTTTCGTTGTTTGATACATATGTTGCAGGGAAGAGTTTAGGAGTTTATCTGAAAATTGTAGACCTTCCAGTTGTTAAACCTACGAGGTTTTGGAAACCTCGTAGGTTTATTGACTTGTTAATCGTTGTCCATAAGTCCTGTAGAGCGACTTTCCAAGTCGCTTATAATTACCGGTTTGACGGCTTTTAGCCGGCTAACAAAGCCGGATGGCAAAGCATTACGAAGGGAAGTATTACGCAAAGTGACGCGAAGAAACACAGAGAACCGCAAAGGGGCTTCCTAATGTGAGGTATTTTATCAATACTAATCATGACTTCAGGCACATAGATCCCGACTAGCTAAACTGTCGGGATTCGTTCGACTTGCAAATTTTGCAAACAAAATTTGAGTCTCACTAACTTTAGGCACTTTAGTTCACTTTAGCTCACTGTAAGTACTTCCTACAGAATTTCCTGCTCGCGGTGTTTGAGAATGACTTCAATATCGTATTTGGATTTGAGCTGCTCGGCCATGCGCTCGGCGCAATACACCGAACGGTGGCGGCCGCCGGTGCAGCCAAAATTCACCATCAGCCTTGTAAATTTACGCTCCTGGTAGTTGGAAACAGCCTGGTCAACCATTTTTCCTGAAGTTTTTAAAAATTCCTTTACATCCTTACGGGCATCAAGAAATTTAATAACCTCAGTATCACGGCCTGTCAAATCCTTATATTCCTCATATTTTCCCGGATTCTTCAATGCCCGGCAGTCAAAAACAAACCCGCCGCCATGACCGGATTCATCTACCGGAATACCGCGCTTGTATGAAAAACTGTTGACCTGCACCGTTAAACGGCTGCCCTGCCTGGCAATATCCAACAATTTCTTTGATTGGGTGAGTTGAAATAATGCCTCCCGCAGATCAGGAATATCAACAGGCAGTTCTTTTTGAAGGAGGTATTTTAAATTTTCAATGGCATATGGTATGCTTTGAAGAAAATGTTCCTTACGCTCATAAAAACCCCGGAATCCATAGGCCCCCAGTGCCTGCATGATGCGGATCAGGACATAGCCGTAATAAAATGCCTTAAATGCGGGCCGGTCCAGCTTCATCTTTTTTTCTGCCACATCCAGGTAATGCTCCAGTAATTCCTCCCGGATTTCCTGTGGGATGTCCGCCTTGCCATCATATAGCATAGAAGCCAGGTCATACTGCAGGGCTCCCTTACGGCCACCCTGGTAGTCAATAAAGTAAGGCTGGTCACCACGCAACATCACATTCCGCGACTGAAAATCACGGTACAGGAAACTGTCCCTGTCGGCTTCCAGGAGGAAATCCGTGAAAGTCTGGAAATCATTCTCAAGAGCCTGCTCGTCAAAGTGGATCCCGGCCAATTTTAAAAAGTAGTATTTAAAGTAATGCAGGTCCCAGAGCATGGACTGCTTATCAAAACTGGCACGTGGATAGCAATATTTGTAATCAATAACCTTGCCCCCATCCGTCTGGAACTTGACAAGGTTTACCAATACTTTTCTATAAATGTCTTTTAATTCTTCATTAAAACCCAACTGGGTCCGTACTTCTGTCAAATAGGCATATAGTGTGGTGTCCCCAAGGTCCTCTACCAGGTAAGTGTTGGTGGAAGCATTCTCGCCAAGTATGTTTGGAACGGGTAGGCCGATTGATTGGAATGATTTTGAAAACTCAATGAATGCCCTGTTTTCTTTGGGATCGGGATTGTACACACCAATAGCGGTTTTTTTTGGGCCTCCAATACGATAATATTCCCGATTTGAACCGGAGGGTGGTAAGGCCTGGAAGCGTACAGCCCTTTCCCCGGCCCAGGCCTCAAAAAGAGGAATCAGTAATGATTTAAGGTTATATTCCAATTTATAGTTTTACTGCTAATTTAACAAAATACATTCATTCCATTCATTCAAACGTTCGAGAACCTCAGCCTGACTGGGCTTCGAGTGCGTCAGGGTGACCGGTACTGTTGATCAATGTTATTTTACGGTCTTGATTCAAAACCTGCTTTATATGCTATCACGCAAACCTTCCTGCCGGCAGGCTGGGTTGCGCAAAGAAGACGCAAAGTTACGCGAAGGATTAATGTAGTAACTCAAAGATATTAAATCTTAATAAAGATCTTTCGTTTATAAAGTACCAACCCAACCAGCCAGAGCAGGATGCCATAACTCAATGCAAAAAGGAAGGAACCCAGTTCATTATTGCCAAAAATGGCCGAAAAAACGGATTGGTATATCCATGCATACAGGCTTGTTTGCTCCCCGGCCGGACCCACCTTTACAACGATCATAATATCCACCAGGATCCCTGCCAGCACGTAAATAAAAAGTGGATTCATGCCATACACAATAAAGGGCTGGGCCCAGATCTTCCATTGCTTTTTGTCAATCAGCCATACAAACAGGGCCAGCAGGATCATTCCGATCCCGACCGTGTACAGTACATAGGAGCTGGTCCAGATAGGTTTATTAATTGGGAAGAAAGGATTCCAGATCAATGCCAGAACCACCCCAACGGCCCCATACATGAGCAGTTTTACAACAACATCCATCTTTTTCCCCGACCTGAAGATCATCCGGCCTGCCTGATAGCCCAGGACCACATTGACCATGGCCGGAAGGGTGCTCAACAAGCCTTCCGGATCAAAGGGCACACCAAATCCCTTGTAAACATGGTTTTCCCCGAAAAGAAAAACATCAATCTTCCGGGCAAAAGTACCATCTAATCCGTAAGGATCTCCCCCGCCAAAAGCAACCAGGACACCCCAGTATCCAAAAAGAACCAGGAGAATGGTTAGCCAGCGTCCTTTATTGCCCAGAGCTAAAACAAGGAATGCTCCCATTCCGTAGGCCAGGGCTATCCGTTGCAGCACTCCAAGTATCCTTAAATGGCTGAAATCGAACCTGGGAAATGCATTTAAAAACAAACCGATCAGGAAGATCGTCAGAGTTCTTTTCAGGATCTTTACAGATGCTGCAGAAGTAAGTTTATGGTTGAATTTTCTGAATGAAAAATACATGGCCACCCCTACAATAAACAAGAAAAAAGGGAATACCAGGTCGGTGGGCGTACAACCATGCCATTTGGAATGGCGCAACGGGGTCCATACCTGTGACCAGGTGCCGGGAGTGTTTACTATGATCATGAGCATGATGGTCATACCCCTGAAAGCATCAAGGGAAACCAAACGCCGGGAAACTTTCATAGCAGCATTGTTGGATTTAAGATGGTTAAATATAACCATTTTAAAAACTATTGAAGGCCTGATGAAAATTATGATACCGGAGTGTATCTGAGACACAAAACCACCTAATATTTTTGTACTTTTGGAGTCGGTTTAATCTAATTGCATTATTCATGTCCCCAACCAGTATAACTGAGGGTCCCTCAAACTATGATCATCTTGAAAAGATGACTGTGAAAGAACTCCTTGAGAATATGAACAATGAGGATATGCAGGTACCACAAACCATTAAGGCCGTACTTACCCGGATTGAGAAACTGATTACCGGTATCGTTGAGCGCATGAAAATGGGGGGACGTTTGTTCTATCTTGGGGCCGGCACGAGTGGCCGTCTTGGCATCCTGGATGCTTCGGAAGTACCCCCAACATTCGGAGCACCCTTCGACCTGGTGATCGGACTGATTGCCGGCGGGGATTCAGCCATCCGAAAGGCTGTGGAATCGGCCGAAGATGATTATGAACAGGCCTGGAAAGACATGTCGGAATACAAACCCAATAATAAAGATACCGTGGTTGGGATTGCCGCCTCCGGAAGAACCCCCTATGTGATCGGTGGGGTCACCAGAGCCCGGGAACATGGTCTGTTGACCGGATGCATTACGAACAACCCCGGAACCAGACTGGCTGAAGCGGTGGACATCCCTGTTGAGATTATCGTGGGACCTGAGTTCGTAACAGGTAGTACACGGATGAAATCGGGTACGGCCCAGAAGCTGGCCTTAAATATGATCACCACCAGCACCATGATCCAGTTAGGGAGAGTGAAAGGCAATAAAATGGTGGATATGCAACTGACCAACCGGAAACTGGTGGAACGGGGCACACGAATGATCGTGGAAGAAACAGGATTGCCGAAGGAGGAAGCCAGGCGTCTGCTTCTTCTGCACAGATCTGTAAGAAAGGTGTTTGCTTTTTTGAATTCGGAGGGAGGATAACATAAGTATCAGGCAGGTCACCCTGAGGCACCCGAAGGGTTGTACCGGAAAAAAATTGTAAATACAGATAAATTTTTTACTGTGAAACGAAAAAGTATTACACTTCTGGCTATTAGCATCCTTTGTATTCAAATCATACATTCCCAATCCGGAAAATTTACCCTGGAGACGGAAAATCCCTGGGTGGATTCGGTATTTGCCACCCTTAGCAAGGATGAGCAGATTGCACAATTGCTCTATGTGGCAGCCTACTCTAACCAGACCGTGGAGCACGAAGTTGAAATCACTGACCTGATCAGGAAATACAGGATCGGGGGATTGATCTTCTTCCAGGGCGATCCAAAGTCCCAGGCCGAACTTACAAATTTCTACCAGTCCCAGTCAAAAGTCCCCCTGATGATCGCCATGGACGGCGAATGGGGACTGGGTATGCGGCTGGATAAAACCATTGATTTCCCCTACCAGATGACCCTGGGAGCCCTTACCGATGATGCACTCATATACGAAATGGGCAAGGAAGTGGCCCGGCAGTTCAAACGGCTGGGGGTACATATGAATCTTGCTCCGGTTGTGGATGTTAATAATAATCCTTCCAACCCGGTGATTAATTACCGGTCGTTTGGAGCCGATAAGAAAAATGTGGCGAGGAAAGGGATCCGGTATATGAAAGGCATGCAGGACCACGGTACACTGGCCTGTGCCAAACATTTTCCAGGTCACGGGGACACCGGTACAGATTCACACCTGGCCCTGCCTGTTATCAATCATGACCGGAACCGGCTGGATTCCATTGAACTCTATCCTTTCAGGGAAATGATCAATGCCGGGGTAGCCGCAGTGATGACCGCCCACCTGAGCATCCCGGCACTGGACGATACACCCAACCTACCCTCTACCCTTTCCGCCCCCATTGTAACAAAATTGCTTCAGAAAGAACTTGGATTTGAAGGATTGGTAGTGACCGATGCGCTGAATATGAAAGGAGTCACCAATTTCTTCCCGCCGGGAGAGGTGGACGCACGAGCCCTGATTGCAGGTAACGACGTACTGGAATTTACCGAGGACGTTCCTAAAGCCATTGAGGAAATTAAAAAGGCTGCCAACCAGGGTTTGCTGTCCTGGGATATCATTGAAAAACGTTGTCGCAGGGTGCTGGCTGCCAAGCAATGGGCCGGATTGGACCACTTCCAACCCGTTGAGGTGGAAAATATTGTTAAGGATCTGACCCCCCCGGAAGCTTATGTTTTGAAAAGGAAACTATACGCTTCAGCCCTAACCCTGCTGTTAAATGAGGATACTATCCTTCCGGTAAAAAACCTGGGATCAACACGCATTGCCACCCTTGGTTTACAGGCAAATGACCCCTCATCCTTTCAAAAAATGCTTGGGAAATACAGCCAGATGGACCATTATGTATGGAATCCTGACAACCCGGATGCAGATAGTGTTTTCGTTAACCTGATGGAATACGACCTGGTTATTGCCGGCATTACAAATCTTGATCAACGGCCGTATAAAAACTTTGGCATCCACCCCAGACTGCCTGAAGCATTGGCCCGGCTGAAAGAATTCCCCGATGTAGTGCTGGTTGTTTTTGGCAATCCCTATGCCCTGGATAAGCTCCCGGGAATTGAAGAATTTAAAGCACTTGTGATGGCCTACCAGGATAATAAAACCGTCAAACAACTTGCGGCCCAGATGATCTTTGGTGCCCTTGGAGCCAAAGGGACACTTCCAGTTCATGTAAATAAGTATTTTAACCTGGGGCAGGGCATTCAGACAGATGCTATAAACCGGCTGGGATATTCACTGCCTGAATCCGTGGGTCTGGACGGTGTGTTCCTGGAAAAAAAAATTGATTCCATTGCCAGATCAGGTATCCGGGCCGGTGCTTTTCCCGGATGCCAGGTATTGATAGCCAGGGACGGTTCGGTTGTATTCCATAAAACCTACGGCTACCATACCTATGAAAAACGAAATGAAGTAAAAAAAAATGATCTGTATGATTTTGCGTCCGTTACCAAAATTACAGGTGCCCTGCCTGCTTTAATGCACCTCCACGACCTGGGGAAATTTGAACTGGATGTACCTTTCAGTACTTACTGGCCTGATTTTAAAAGGTCAAACAAATCGGATCTTACAGTCCGGGAAATCCTTGCCCATCAATCGGGCATGAAAGCCTGGATCCCTTACTGGAAAAATACAGTGAAAAAAAACGGCCGATTCAAGGCAAGAACTTTTAAAAAAGATTCCTCTTCCGCATACACGGTACCTGTTATTGAAGACCTGTTCCTGCACAAAAAATACAGGAAAAGAATCTATAAAGCCATAAGAAAATCTGAAGTCTCTGAAGAAAAAGTGTACCTCTATTCGGGCCTGAGTTTTTATTTATATCCGCAAATTATTGAAACCATCACAGGTGAGGATTATGAAACATACGTAAAGAATAATGTATACAGGCCGCTGGGGGCCTATACTCTGACTTATAATCCTTACCGCAGCTATCCGGTACAAAGAATCATCCCAACTGAAACTGACAACTTTTTCAGGATGAAACAAATTCTTGGGTACGTACATGATGAGGGCGCTGCCATGATGGGAGGAGTGTCAGGAAATGCCGGTTTGTTTGGTACGGCCAACGACCTGGCCAAACTCATGCAAATGTACATGAGGATGGGTAGCTTTGGCGGAGAGCAACTGGTCAGTACGTCCACGCTTAAGGAGTTTACCAGTTACCAGTATCCGGACAATGACAACCGCCGTGGTCTTGGATTTGACAAACCCAAAATCGGAAATAAAAACCTTCCTGAGGAAGAACTTTACCCGGCACGCAGTGCCAGTGAAGAAAGCTTTGGCCATTCGGGCTTTACAGGCACCTTTACCTGGGCTGATCCCGAAGAACAGCTTGTGTACTTGTTCCTCTCAAACCGGGTTTATCCTACCCGTGAAAACCGGAAGATCTATGACATGAACATCCAGATATCCATCCAGGAGGCTATTTATCAAGCCATTCGCTGATTTGAAAGGGCATTATACACTGTATCCGGAAAATACGTATTTTAGATAGGTCTGCAGTTGATTTGCATATTAAAATAAAGTTTGTTAACCTTGTGATTGATAACGGTTTATTATGAAGATGGGCAAGAAGGGAAAAAAACTGTTAAATATCCTTAATCCGTTCCATGAATTAATTGAAGCGCGAAGAGAACTTAAAAAACTGAATAAGGAAAGTGAAAAGCTCGATCATGAACTGGAGGAGATTAAGGAGAAAAAGAAAAAGGTGTTGTACCTGAAGCACTAAACTTGTTCCCTTACTAAACTATAATTATCTGAATATCAATGTTTTAAACCTATCAATTCTCAGCTTTTCTGCTCCAGCCAGAGGATTGATGACCCCTTTTTTGAAAATTTTTTTCTGCCAACTGAAGCTACTTTTTTGCTTTTGTCGCCGGTTGATATAATTTTACTCTTTGCATGGTCTTTCAATCCGTAAACCATCCCTGATTACACCAGATAAAACCATGGATCCTGTGCAAAACATACTGGAAACCCATTATGGCATCATTAATTCTGAGTGTACCAGACTTGATGGAGAAAGTAACATCAGCTACCTGGTACGTTCGGGAGACAAACAATGGATCCTGAAGAAGTACGGGAACGCGGAAACAGATATTGATTTCCTGGAAACTCAGAACCGGATACTTCGGGCTCTGTCAAAAGACAAGCCTGATGCGTTCCCAAATCCGGTCCCCAATCTCAGGGGAAAGAATATTACCTCAGTTGAGGAAGGGAGGACAGGATCCTGTTACAAATTACTCACTTTCGTAAAGGGAACACTATGGTCACAAGCATCGGCCGGTCCTGAACTGGCCCATTCGCTGGGGCAATTCCTGGCTCGTATGGACCTGGTATTACAAGGTCTGGAGAATGGATCATTGAAAAGCAGACACACACCCTGGGATCTGAAACAATTCCTCACTAACGAAACTTTGATACAATACCTCAGGGATCCGGCACAAAAGAAAACCGTCTCCTATTTTTTTATGATGTATAAGAATCATGTTCTTCCTGCTCTCCCGGGTTTGCGTCAAAGCATCATCCATTCTGATGGAAACGACCGGAACATCCTTGTGAAGGAAAAGGAAGTGGCCGGATTGATCGACTTTGATGATATGGTCCATTCCCATCTTATCAATGAAACAGCCATTGCCCTGCCCTACCTGATGTTTGGGGAAAAGGATCCAATGTCCCGGGCAGAACAATTCATCAATGGTTACCACCGGGTCCTTCCTTATGAAGAACAAGAGATCGATATTCTGTACTACCTGGTGGCTGCCAGAATGTGCACCACTCTTTGCCGGGCAGCTTATGCCCTGCATACTGATCCCGGCAATGATTATCTGCAGGTGAGCGCCCCGCCTGCATGGGACCTGTTGCAACACTGGATCACTCTGAATCCATGGGATGTAACAAACCGGTTTCGTACTGCCGCTTCTATGGCTCCAAAACCGGCAGACAGCATTTCCGGAGACCTTGATAAGCGCCGCAAACACATCAGCACTGCACTGTCAGTCAGCTATACAAAACCCATTAAAATGATCGGTGCGGTCTTCCAATATATGTACGGGCATGATGGCCTTGCCTATCTCGATGCGCAGAATAACATTCCCCATGTGGGACACTGTCACCCCGAGATTGTGGCTGCCGGGAGCCGGCAGATGACATTACTGAACACCAATACCCGGTACATTTATGATGAACTCAACAACTATGCCGGAAACCTGCTGCATACATTTCCGGAATCACTTTCGAAAGTGTTTTTTGTGAATTCCGGCAGTGCTGCAACAGATCTGGCATTGCGACTGGCCTTTACACATACGGGACATCCTAACATCATGATCCTGGAGCATGGATACCATGGGAACACGAGGATGGGAATAGATGTGAGCCATTATAAATTTGGAGGAAAAGGCGGACAGGGTCAGGCCGGTTACATACTTAAAGCCCCCATCCCTGACACCTATAAGGGGCCTTATACAGTCAATGACGGAACAGCCGGGAAACAATATGCCCACGCTGCCAAACAATTTATGGATAATGCCTCCGGTGGAACCGCTGCTTTTATTGCAGAGCCTGTTGTAGGGTGTGGCGGCCAGGTCCCCCTGGCCCGGGGTTATCTGAAGAAGGTCTATAGTTACATTCGAGATCAGGGTGGTGTATGTATTTCCGATGAGGTCCAGGTTGGGTTTGGACGCCTGGGAGACTGGTTCTGGGGATTCGAGAGTCAGGACGCAGTACCTGATATCGTAATTCTTGGTAAACCAATGGGAAATGGTCATCCAATGGCTGCAGTAGTGACCACGAATGAGATTGCCACCTCTTTTGACAATGGCATGGAATTTTTCAGTTCATTCGGCGGAAATCCTGTGTCCTGTGCCATTGGGGATGCTGTTTTAAATGTGTTAGGAAGTGAAAACCTTCAAGGCAATGCAAAGCAAGTGGGAACCTACATGATTGAACTGTTTATGGATCTCCAAAAAAGTCAGAAATTTATTGGCGATGTGCGTGGTTCGGGATTGTTTATCGGAGTAGAACTGGTAAAGGATACAAACACTAAAACCCCCTATTCAGAATTGGCAGGATTCATAAAAAACGAGCTCCGGAACCGCCGGATACTTATTGGAACAGACGGACCCTTTGATAATGTTTTAAAGATCAAACCGCCCATGTGCTTTAGTGCCGGCAATGCAGAGCGACTGGTTGCTGAAACCGGAGCCATTCTTGACCTGTACAAACCACAGTAAATCACTCACATTAAATCTCATTATTGTTTCCTTGCTCCCAGGGGTGATGCGGTTTTTTGAAATTACCAATTCTGAATAATCATAAGATTATTTCAGAGGAATTGCCAAAAACAAATAGCGGGCTGCATGTAGATCGACTTTGTAAGTCGATCGGGTTTCAGAGAAACCCTGATAATGTTAACCACATAGAAATCCGGAAAAAACAGTATTTTTAACAAATTGAGTTATGAAAACAAGAGAAATAAGGAAAGTATTTGAGAGCGTACGCGTTATCGAAGGTGCAGGCGTCCGGTTGAACAGGGTATTCGGATATCATGAAACCCCCCTGTTCGACCCGTTTCTCTTACTGGACCACTTCCAGTCAGACAACCCGGATGATTTTATGTCCGGATTTCCATGGCATCCCCACCGGGGCATTGAGACGGTCACCTATATGCTTAAAGGGCAGGTTGAACATGGTGACAGCCTGGGAAATAAAGGCATAATCGGGCCCGGTGATGTTCAATGGATGACTGCAGGCAGTGGTATCGTGCACCAGGAGATGCCCCATAACGGACAGGGCATACATGGATTCCAACTCTGGGTCAACCTGCCTGCCCGTCAAAAAATGATGCCCCCCAGATATCAGGAAATTAATAAAGAGTTTATCCCGGAAACGAATTTTGATAAGTGCCTGGTAAAAATCCTTTGTGGTCAGCTTAATGGAATCATTGGTCCGGTTCAGGGCATCCCGGCGGATCCAATGTACCTGGACATTATGGTCCCTTCAGATGAAAAACTCACCATTCCCACTCCTTCAGGTTGGACCGTTTCTATTTATGTTTACCAGGGCACCGCACAATTCAAAAGTGGTGAAGTGGTTGAGGAACGAAATGTGATTTTGTTTGAGGATGGTGACCGGATAACAATTCTTTCCGGAATGGTCGCACTGCACTTCCTGATGATTGCAGGAAAACCATTGAATGAACCCATTGCCTGGCAGGGTCCTGTTGTTATGAATAATGAGGCCGAAATAAAATTGGCATTTGAAGAATTTCATAAAGGGACATTTATTAAGAGGGAAGGTGGAGGCGGAAGCTGAGGCGGAGGGGAAGTACAGTTGGATAAACCCGAAAAAGAGTACTTAAATTATGGAATATGAAGTTTGATAAAGTTACAACACTTAAGGAAATTGCAAATTTGATTGGGGCAAAGTTCATTGGAGATGCCCGTTTTGAGATCACCGGATTGAATGAGATCCATGTAGTTGAACCCGGAGACCTCACATTTGTGGATCATCCGAAGTATTACGAAAAAGCGCTGAACTCAGCAGCCACAACCATCCTCATCAACAAAGAGGTGGACTGCCCGGAAGGTAAAACACTGATCATTTCTAAAGACCCTTTCAAGGACTTTATGCATATTATCAAAAAGTTCAGACCTTTCCGGGCATCTGAGGAAATGATCAGTAAAACTGCAAAGGTCGGTGAAGGTACGTTTATTCAACCCGGGGTATTTGTCGGTGAGCAAGTGGAAATCGGAAGCAACTGCATCATACACCCCAACGTGACCATATACAATCATTGCATCATTGGAGATAATGTGGTCATCCATTCAGGATCGGTCATTGGTGCCGATGGATTCTATTTTCAGAAACGCGATGATCATACGGAAAAGTTTGAATCCTGTGGCCGCGTTATTCTTGAGGATCATGTGGAAATTGGTGCGTGTTGCACTATTGATCGCGGGGTTACCGGTGATACCATCATCGGTGAGTACACCAAATTTGACAATCACATCCAGGTAGGCCACGACACCTGTATCGGTAAGCGGTGTTTATTTGCATCGGCTGTTCTTATTGCAGGAGTCACACGGATTGAGGATGACGTCACTCTCTGGGGACAGGTGGTTATAAATAAAGAAGTTGTTATTCATTCAGGTGCTGTGGTACTGGCTGTTTCAGCTGTTGACAAAGATCTTGAAGGAAACAAAACCTATTTTGGGGCGCCGGCCATTGAGGCTTCAAAAAAATGGCGTGAACTGGCGATGCTAAGGAAACTGCCGGAGATATATAAGAATATGAAGGGCTAAAGCCCTGTATGGTTCCTGTGGTTTCTATGGTTCCTGTGGTTTCTATGGTTCCTGTGGTTTCT
>CAYOFK010000013.1:21576-26998 GCA_964403185.1 uncultured Rikenellaceae bacterium
TTCTATGGTTCCTGTGGTTTCTATGGTTCCTGTGGTTTCTATGGTTCCTGTGGTTTCTATGGTTCCTGTGGTTCCTATGGTTCCTGTGGTTCCTATTGTTCCTGTGGTTCCTATGGTTTTTGACATGGAAGGAGAAACATTATATGTCTGCCGAAGTAACTGAACAGGCGGTAGCGAAGGTGATAGCGAAGGCGAGTTGCTTTTTCCCTATTTATGGACCCTTTTCACAAATTCCTCTACTTCCTTGATGCCCCCCTGGTAAACCAGGTAGCCGTTATAAGGTTCCCTGAGTGTGATCTCATCATTGACGGGTGTAAGCATCAGGCGTTTCACCTCCCCGGGATCGTTGGTCTGTCCCAGCACCCATCCCAGTTTGATAAAGGCCACTTCCGGTAACATGTTTCCGGCCGGAATGATGCCTTTAGCCATCATGTCCCGGCCCGTATCATACACAAACATGTGAACGTAGCCCCAGATGGTTTGCAGGGTCATATACATGTGCACCCCTTTTGAGTGAGCCCTCTCAATAGCCGGGTATAATTCCTTATTCACATGGCCAAGGCCTGTGCCAATAATGATCACACCTTTATAGCCGGCATCCACCAGTGCATCAAGGGTATCAGGTTTCATGCCGGGATAGTAGTAAAGCATGGTCACCTTATCACTGAAATAAGGTAGAATTGTTACATTGCGGTCTTTTCTGCGATGGTTATAGTCTTTCTTAATATGGGTGATCTGTTTCCTGCTCACCATGGCCAGCGGAGTGTCTCCAATGGTCCTGAAAGTAGAGCGGTATGAGGAATGCATTTTTCTTACCCGTGTTCCCTTATGCAGTAATCCGTATTCATCCGATGTGGGTCCAAACATGCACACCATCACTTCTGCAATGTCTGAATGACCGGCCGCTTTCATGGCATGCATCAGGTTCAGAGCCGCATCTGAACTGGGGCGGTCTGAAGATCGCTGCGAACCTACCAATACGATAGGAACGGGAGAATTCTGTACCATAAAGGTCAGGGCTGCACCTGTATGGTGCAGAGTATCGGTTCCGTGTCCGATCACAATGCCATCCACTCCATTGGCTATTTCCTTCCCTATGGCTTTTGCCAGGGCAATATATTGTTTGGGCCCCATATTCTCACTGAAAACGGCAAACACCTTTTCTGTTTCAAGGTTGCAGATATCCGCCAGTTCGGGAACAGCTCCATACAGCTCTCCGGGAGAAAATGCCGGGATGACGGCGCCGGTTCGATAATCGAGCCGCGAAGCAATAGTTCCACCCGTACCAAAAAGTTTAACTTCCGGTAGCCCGGGTGTGCGCGGAAATTCTTTTTCAGGGATCTTATAGTGTGCTTTCCTGTAGCCCGTTTCCTTCATCTTTGTGATGGTCCGGATATCAATGCCAACATTATATCCTGTTGGGATCTTCAGTACAATATGCTGGTCGTCATCATTTTCAGACCTGGGGAGTATGGTGCCAACAAAGGTGCCCCGGGTGGTTTCAATGACTGCCTGGCCCCAAACCCGGGTATGATACTTTTTTAAGGTTTTTAATGCCTCTCCTTTGTATCCCTGAAAAAAATCTTCACTCATAGTAATACATTTATATCTGTTCTGAGAGTTCCTTCATATCCATAGTTCCAATGGCGGTTTCCGATAATTCACCCATGACCCAGTTCCTCTCATTTTTCTTACTGTATGAATGGCTTATATCCTTAAATTTTTCTTTCAGGAACGGAATATGCGAGAGAATACTGTCTCTTGACACTTTGCTGAAGTTAATGCTGATCAGGACAGATTCAAAATCCATTTTCGGATATTCAAAAACCACAGGTAACATCTTATGTGCCAAACGGATATTGAGTTTTTCATGAACCAGAAAACGGAACATGGCATAGAGGATCTTGAAATTGAACTCCTCGGCCGGCTTGTAATGTCCTTCAACAAATTTCAGGCGGTGGCCAAAAAAACTTCCTATTGCTTTTGGATCCAGTTTTAATTCCTCAATGATCCTATTAATCAGTGGAAAGAGGTTCTTCTTAAAGATATAAGTATAGGCATCATCCGGCACTCCCCATTCCTTAAGCTGATTGTACCTGTCAATAACTTCAGTCGGCAGGTTTTCACTGACCGCCTCAATATGCTCATTATCGAGTGAAATTGGCGGCGTGTCGGTATCCGGATACATCCTGTCCGCACCGGGTAATACCCGTTCAAACACAGTGGTTCCATCCTTAAAGGATTTCCTGGTTTCATTGGGGACCCTGACAAAAGCCAACTGGCATCGTTCCTCAATGGTTTCCAGGGCAGTTTCCATATCTTCATGCGGACCCCAGATAATGAGCTGGGCATCTGCATCTCCGGCATTAAAAAGATTTGCAATTTCATCCATCTCTTTCCGGGGCAGACCGGGATCCACCTGCTCAGAATGGATCATATGAGGCTTTTCAATACAGGCAATGACCTTCAGACGGTCGCTCAGCTCATCTGCAAAGGTTTTTCCCGGTTGAGTAAAATGGGAAAGTATCCCTTTAAACCCGGGCAGGTTCAAAGCATAAATGGCAAGGCCCGATTTCCTGGCCTCCTTCAATGGTCCGAATGAATATTTAAATGAATTATTGGAATGTGTGTTCAGATTCAAAGACTCCATTTCCCATTCAGAAATGCCGGGAATCCTCGCTTTCAACAACTCCTTAATGTGCAACAGGGCCCATTGCCTGAAACACTCAATATGGGTAAGTTCCGGAATCCACCTGGTATGAGCCACCCCCTTGATCTCCACCCGTGTACCACCCTTGCAACTCACATTCACATCCTGCCGTCCGGCTCCAATGCCAGTTCGAACCTTGCCTGTACTCCGGTTCAGGAAACGGATGTAGTCGCAAGCTTCCCGAACCTCATCCGGGTTCACACAATCGGGATAGGTCACCGTTTCAATCAGGGGCATGCCAAGACGGTCGGTCTTGTACGT
Organism: uncultured Rikenellaceae bacterium; assembly: GCA_964403185.1. GTDB lineage: Bacteria > Bacteroidota > Bacteroidia > Bacteroidales > VadinHA17 > CAYOFK01. The sequence goes on from CAYOFK010000013.1 coordinate 24,548, forward strand.
CCGGACGTGACCCACATCGGAGATTTCGCGACAGGAATCTTCTTCCAGACTCAGTTGGATGAGTCGCACTTTCTTATGTTTCAGGGAGATCTCACCCTCCACACCTATGATGGCCGTGCGCTGAAATCCGGTTGGGATGCTTCCATCCAGGTATTGCTTCCGGGTTACGTGCACCTCTCCAACAATATTCAGTTTCGAAAGCAGTGAAATCTCAATGGAAATATCCAGGGCTTCACGGTCGATTGGAAAAGGTGGTGTATCATCCACTTCATAGGTACAGGTTGTTTCATTTTTCAATCTGTAAATGATCTCCTTCCGGGTTTTAAATTCCATTAAGGCGGTTCCATCATATTCTCCCAACTCACTGAGTGTGGGGCGCATGTGGCGGACCACTTCGGCATCATACGAATCGTTTCCGTTATACAATCCGGCAGGGCAATGGCAAAAAAGTTTTTCCCTGGTCAGGAGTTGCTGATGCACTTCCAGCCCTGCCTTAAATCCAATCCGGTCATAATCCTTCTGAACGGCTTCCTGCCGGGATACATACCCTGTGGCCTTTTTTGTTTCTTCAAAGTTCTTTGTGGGATCAAAATCTTTAAAAGATCTTTCCTTCTTCTTCCTGGTCATGCAGAGATAATATAAAATTCAACTCCCGATAAAAGTAGAGCTAATAAAATGAATAAAAAAAAAGATTTCTTATGTTATAAACTATACCGGAGCATCAGGCTGATATGCTTCAGCCTTGTCAAGGCATTCCCTTTCAGCTCAGAATAAAAATAAGTATATTAGAAGACCAACAAAACAACCTTATATTTTTTAACCATGGAATTCATCGAAACCAGAAAGGCTCCCTTGCCTGCAGGTCATTATTCACAAGCAGTGATCACAGGTGATCTCATCTTTGTTTCGGGTCAGTTGCCCATAAACCCCGATTCAAAAGAAAAAGTGAACGGAACTGTCGAAGACCAAACCTTACAGGTCCTTGAAAATCTCAATAAAATCCTTGAGGCTGCCGGCAGCGGACTCCGGAACGTAATAAAAACCACCGTGTACATTTCCGATATTGCACTCTGGGATAAAGTAAATGAAGTATATGCTACATTTTTTGGCGACCATAAACCCGCACGGGCAGTGGTGCCAACCCGGGATCTGCATTTTGGATTTAAGATTGAGATTGACGCCATAGCTATAAGATAATACCTCATGAAGATCCGTCCTTTCGAATTGGAACGCTATTTTGCACAGTATGAATTTCTTTCCCCGTATCTGCTGAGCTGTTCCGACTGTGAAGCCCTGAAAATGACCGATCTGTTGGATTGGGCTGATGAGGAATCGTTAAAGCTCTGGCGTGATTTGAAAATGAGTTACACCGAGTCCCAGGGACTCTCCTTGTTGAGACAGGAGGTCAGCCTGCTGTATAAACACATATCTCCTGAACAGGTCCTGGTTCTGGTTCCGGAGGAGGGCATATTTATTGCCATGAATGTGCTGCTAAGGCCAGGCGACCATATTATTTCTACATTTCCAGGGTACCAATCCCTTTATGAAATAGCCAATAGCATTGGATGTGAAGTGGACCGGTGGTACCCGGACAGGGATTACCAATTCCGGATTGAGGCCCTTTTTGAAAAGGTCCGGGAAAATACCAGGCTGATCGTGATCAACTTTCCACACAACCCTACCGGTTCCCTTCCGGATCCTGAAATCTTTATTGAATTGGTGGAATTCGTTAAGCAAAAGGGGATCTTTCTTTTCTCTGATGAAATGTTCCGCTACCTGGAATACGAAAAAAAACAACGACTCCCCTCAGGATCTGATATTTATGATAATTGTATCTCATTGTCCGGAATGTCCAAGACCTTTGCATTGCCGGGACTCAGGATCGGCTGGCTGACTACCCGGAATCTGGAACTGATGGAAAAGTTACAACAGTTTAAAGATTATACAAGCATCTGCAACAGTGCCCCCGGCGAGATCCTGGCATTGATCGGATTGCAGAACAAGGATCGGATCATTCGCAGAAACCTGGACATCATCAGCCGGAATATGGGCCTGTTGGATCCCTTTATGGCGAAGCATGATCATATATTCAGGTGGATTGAGCCCAAAGCAGGGAGTGTTGCATTTCCGGAATTTCTGCTGGACACAGCTGTTGAAAATTTTTGTAAAGACCTTATGGAAAGCAAGGGAGTCATGTTGTTGCCTTCAACAGTATTCTCATGTGAAAAACCGGCAGTCCGTTTTGGATTAGGCAGGAAACATTTGCCTGAAGCCCTGGGGCAGTTGGAGGAGTATTTAAGAGTCAATTATGGTTAAATACATTTAGCCCGGAGGGCCACATAATTTAGCCTCCGAAGGTCTGGCTTTTCCATTCTATCCCTACGGGATGTATTTAAACCGTACATGCCTTTTCCAGGCATTGAAATGCCTGTCTATTGCCTTTCAGTCCCT
>CAYOFK010000014.1:0-26755 GCA_964403185.1 uncultured Rikenellaceae bacterium
ATAATTGAATATCTTCACATTCCCAACAGGCCTGATAACCGAGGTATGAACAATGCATCTGTAATATTTGATTTTTACCGGGAAACCGAACAATCTTTTCATCATTACCTGAAAGAAATCCCGGGTGTGTTTGAAACGGAAGATATCCACCAGTTCCGGGTAACAATAAAAAAGATCCGGGCCTGTTTTGAATTTTTTGAAAAGGCAAGTGGAGGTGCCCTTAAAGCGTCAAAGTACTACTCGCTTGTTGTGCCGGTTTTTAAACTTGCCGGAATCATTCGTGAAAACCAGGTAAATACAATTCTGCTGAACGAATACGGAGCCCCTGAAGATGTCATTCATGTCTGGAAGAAGTTCATTGGTGAATCGGATAATAAGGACCGGGATGCACTCTCTAAATCCATACGGGAATTTAATCTCCGGGATTTCAGGGAGGCTGGAGAATCCATACGGAATTTTTGCCTTAGCGTGGAAGAAAGTGAATTGGTTGCCCTGGCAGGATCATTCATTCAACATAAAACCATTTCCATAAAGAAACTCATGGGAAAAAACTGGAATGACACCGTGGTACATAAGATCCGCATCAGGTTAAAAATCATCAAACCCCTGCTGAACCTCCTCAGTCAAATCCCATACAGCAACTACAGGGAGACGGCGTTCATCAATCTGCGGGAAACTGAGAAACAAATCGGTGCCTGGCACGACCGGGTGATGCTGATTGCGGATTTGCAAAAACTATTTATGATTCCCCAACTCACCCCCGGACCACTGCTTGAGAAGATAAGAGACCTGATGCTCAGGATCGGGGCAGATAACAACAAACTCCTGGAAGAAATACATATATGGATGGGCATCACCATGAAGGACCTCCAGTCAGGTATTCACAAGCAGCCACCGGAATAACAATTCGTCCGACGAATACAGGCTGAGGCGAAAGTTCAGTGGAATCCAATGACCACATCAAAAACCGTCCCCTTTCCGGGGGTGGACCGGACTGTAATATATCCGCCAAGGGACCGTACTATCTGGTTGGAGATGCTCAATCCAATTCCGGTTCCTTTTGCTTTGGTGGTAAAAAACGGCACATAGATCTGATCAAGTACCTCGCTATCCATGCCCGCACCATTGTCTTCAAACCGGATGGCGATGCGTCCGGAACCGGACTCCCTGATGCCCACAACGATCCTGGGCTGTGGACTGCCCTCAACAGCATCCACGGCATTATTCATTAAGTTCAACAGGACCATATCAAGCAACTCCGGATCACTCTGAAAGTGCAGGGACTCCGCTTTATGATCAATTTTCAATTCAATCCCCTTGCCGCCAATGAGTGACCGGAACAGGGCCTCTATACGGCTGGCCAGTTCATCCGTGCTGACGGATGTCATCCTTGGCGGAGGGATCCTGGTCATGGATTTATAGGCCTCGGTAAAATTCATCAATCCCTGGCTCCTGTCCATGATGGCTTCGAGTCCGGATCGAAGCTTTTTATAGGATTCGTTGCTGACATTCCGGTCCCGGCTTAAAAGATCATACAATGATGCACTTAAGGAGGATACCGGGGTCACCGAATTCATGATTTCATGGGTAAGGATGCGGATCAGTTTTTGCCAGGCTATAATTTCCTGCTGCTCCAGTTCCTGTTTAATGTTCTGGGCGGAAACCAGTTTATAGTGTTGTTCGCCAAGCCTGAACTCCGTGCCCCGGATGGTCAGGGTTATGGAATGTTCAGATTTTGCATCCGTTTGAAAGCTACGCCGTTCATCCGGTTTGATCTCCCTGAACAGGGTGGCAATGCGTTCGTTAATGTTTTTCAAATACATGTCCTTCTTCAATCCGGGGGTGTCAAAATATTTCCTGAAGGCCTGATTCACCATATGAATGCGGTCCTCATCATCAAATGAAATGATCCCCACCCTAACGTGTTCAAGCAGGGCCTGGAGGTATTGGAACTGCAGTTCCCTGTCGCGTCTCAATGTCTGGAACTTCTCTGACACTTCATTCATAACTTCATAGAGTTGCCTGAACGTCCGGCCTTTTTTCATATTTCTGAAACGGAGGGTACTGTCTTCATTCTTGAGGGCGGCAAAAAAGGAGACCAGTTCCCTGTTTCTCCGGTCCACATAATAGAACAGTTCTATCAGGAGTCCAATGATAAACATTCCCAGGTAGGTTCCCCTGATATACTTGCCGGATACCACAAGGTAATATGCCAAAAGGCCCAGCATGATCAACAGGATGACCAACCTGATAAATACGTTCCATCTAAAGCTTTTAAATCCCATATCTGTTGATTCTACGGTATAAAGCGCCGCGAGTCAAACCAAGTTCATCCGCCGCTTTACTCACATTGCCTTTGTATTTCTGAAGGCATTGCTCAATGGCCCGGCGCTCCAGTTCCGCCAGATTGAAACTGTCGGTTTTTTTTTCCGCCTGTAGTTGCCCTTTCAGAAAATTAAAATCAGCATGATCTATGCGTGGGGATTCGCTCAAAATAACGGCCCGTTCAATGGCGTGATGAAGTTCCCTGACATTTCCGCGCCAGGGCAGTGATTCCAATAGTTTCATTCCTTTATCAGAAATCGAAAGGTCTGGTTTTCTGTATTTTCCCGAAATCAGTTCCAAAAAGTAATTTGCCAGGAGTCTGACATCCCCCGGCCTGTCCCTCAGGGGTGGCAGCTCTATTTCTACCGTATTTATGCGGTATAGCAGATCCTCCCTGAACCGGTCTGTTTGCACCATGGTTTTCAGGTCCAGATTGGTGGCACAAATCAAACGGATGTCAACATCAACGGCCTGGTTGCTTCCGACCCGGTAAACCTGTCTGTTTTCAAGGGCACTGAGGAGCTTGCTTTGCATGTTGAGAGGCAGGTTGCCAATTTCATCGAGAAACAGGGTTCCGCCTGAGGCTGCTTCAAAACGCCCGGTACGGTCTTCCTTTGCATCTGTAAAAGCCCCCTTTACATGGCCAAACAATTCGCTTTCAAACAGGTTTTCCGAAAGGGCTCCCAGATCCACAGAGATAAAAACAGCATCCGGGCGTTGCGACTGCCTGTGTATGGATCTGGCCGCCAGTTCCTTTCCGGTTCCATTTTCACCCAATATCAAAACATTGGCATCTGTGCCGGCAACCCTGGCAATGTCTGAACATACCTGTTTCATGACTTCAGATTGCCCCAGCATATCAGAATACCGGGCATCGATCGTTTGGCTGAGGACCTGTTGCTGTACTTTCAGTAATGAGACTTTTTTTCGCGTTTCAATGAGCTTGAATGCAGCCGATACAGTGGATAATATTTTTTCATTCAGCCAGGGTTTGATGATAAAATCAAAGGCTCCGGCTTTCATTGCCTTTACCGCCATATGGATCCCCCCATAGGCAGTGATGACTACCACGCTAATATCCAGATGGGCCTCTACGATCTTTTTAAGATATTTCAATCCTTCCCTCCCACTGGTATCTCCCGTTTTAAAATTCATATCCAGAAGGATCAGGTCAACAGGTTCATTCCTGAGGATCTCCGGTATCCCTGCCGGATCCCCAAGGGTCAGAACAGGCGGGTAATACTGCTCCAGCAAGGTTTTCAGTGACAATAATATGTAAGGATCATCATCCACCACCAGGATGCTTCCCTGCTCCTTTTGTACTTCATTCACCATACCTGTAAGGATATCAAAGATTCATAATGCAAGCGGCCTGTCCGGAATTGGACGGATATGTGTCCAATAATGGACACTTTCAAATATATGAAAAAAAACGAAGATCGTATTTTGTTAATTTGCAATCTGTTATAATAATTGGCATGTCAATTGGTTTCATCTTTGAAAACTATTGAGATCATGATACGTCATTTTTTTATTACTGTATTCAGAAACATCCTCAGGAACAAACTCAACAGTTTTATCAATATTTTCGGATTGGCCCTTGGCATTGCCACGAGTTTTTTGATCCTGACACACATCCGGTATGAATTGAGTTACGACCGTTTTTATCCCAAGGCCGACCGCATCTACCGGATCACCAATGAAGCGCATTACGGGGACCAGGTCCGGAACTGGGCACCAACCGCACCACTTCTGGCTGAAGAAATTGATGCCTATTATCCCGAGATTGAAAAGTCCACTTATATAAGACAAATTCAATCTGTGGTACTCTCCTATCAACCTGCTGAATATCCTCTCAGGAGCTTCACAGAGCGCAACGGTTTTTTTACCGACTCGGCCGCTATTGACATCTTTGACATTGAGATCCTGAAAGGAAATCCTGCAACCGTACTGCAGAATGTGCACTCCATCATCATCACTCCCAGGCTTGCAAAGAAGTATTTCGGGAAAGAAGATCCCATTGGAAAAACAATTCTAATGGAAAATATGTTACCACTTACGGTGACCGGTATTTTTGAGGAGCCCCCTGAAAATACCCATTTGAAAATTGATTTCCTGATAACCATGACCACCTTTAAGCAATTGCTTTATAAACAAGGATTGGAGGATCTTTATAATGCAAAAACCTGGGCCGGAGTTTATACTTATGTTTTATTGAACGACAAAGCCCGGAAAGAACAGGTGGAAGCTAAATTACCGGATTTTAGTGTGGCCTACTACCAGGAATCTGAGGAAAGAAGAGACAGTGTGTGGGCCATGCGTAAATTCTCATTACAACCCATAACAAGCATTCACCTGCACTCAAACCTTGAACAGGAGATCAGCAGGAACGGCAACTTCCTGTACATCCTCGTGTTCTCAATTACAGCCCTGTTTATTCTGTTCATTGCAGGGGTGAATTTTGTGAACATTACAACCGCCCAGTCATTTAAACGCATGAAGGAAGTGGCGGTAAGGAAAATATCCGGCGCTCCCAGATCGCAAATGATCAGGCAATTTACCGGTGAGGCGGTCTTAATGACTCTCATTTCCGGGGTGTTGGGCATCCTGTTTATTGATTTCATGCTTCCTGTCTATAACAATTTGTCGGGTAAAACACTCAACATGACACAGATCTTTTCGGCAGAAAACATTCTGATCATGGCAGGTATCGTTATTGCACTGGGGATTTTATCAGGTTTGTACCCCTCGGTTTTTGTTTCAGGATTCAAGCCGGCAAGCAGTATCAGGGGAATTAAGGACCCCGGATCCACATCCTCCCGTTTGCGTAAAGTACTTCTTGTTGTGCAGTTCATCCTTGCGGGATTTATGATCTTTTCAACTCTTGTGATCTACCAGCAGATGCGGTTTTTCACAACAAAGGACCTGGGATTTGACAAGCACAATCTGGTTGCCATCCGGTTGAACGGAGGGCTTACAGACCTTGCATTAAAGAATCCCAATACCCTCAAAGAAAAGATTCTCGCTTCCCCCCTTGCACTCGAAGCAAGCATCTTATCTACACTTCCGGGTGAACGATATAGTGTTGAAGGTTTGCGACCCGACAGCATTCCGGATGATTCCGACCTGCCGTCCATACGGTTTCTCCGGGCTGATGAGGATTACATCACTACCCTTGGTTTGGAGTTGATTGACGGAAAGGACTATAAAGACCTTCCGGGGATGGAGCATGCATATATTTTAAATGAAACGGCTGTCCGTACCTTAAATCTCAGTAACCCGGTTGGCCGGCATGGAAAAAGCACCTTTGGCATGGACGGTGAGATCATTGGAGTGGTTAAGGATTTTCATTTTTCCTCACTGCATGAAAACATTGAGCCTATGGTAATTGAATACTTCAGGGATGAGGAGGGCCGGAGATTTGGCCTGGGTTATGTACTTGTTCGTTTATCGGATGGCCGTTTGCCGGAAGGCATTGACCATCTTCGCAAGGCAGTCAGGGAACTTGTGCCCGATGCTGTTTTTAATCATACGGTACTGGAATCAAGCCTGGAAGCCCTGTATAAGGATGAGGCCAATGTCCTGAATCTGTTCAAGGCCTTTTCATTTCTGGCTATTTTTATAGCATCCCTGGGGCTGTTTGGCATTTCCGCTTATACCGTGGAATTGCGCACCAAGGAAATTGGCATACGAAAGACCTTCGGGGCCACGCTGCCCGAGGTGGTCCGCCTCATTTCAATAGAATTTATGGCCTACGTCCTCATTGCCATGATGGTTGCCATACCTGCCGGATGGTTTTTCATGAAACACTGGTTGCAAAATTTTGCATACCAGATAGACATATACTGGTGGATCATCGCCTTGTCCCTGCTCATCACCCTGATGATTGCCTGGCTGGCGATCAGCTATCAGGCCATCCGGGCCGGTGGAAAGCACCCGGCGGACGCTCTCAGATATGAATAATACCGGTGTGTTGGCAGAAACTGAGCGTAAGGAAGTCCGGTTCCCGGTTCGCAACCAGGCTCCGGCTGAGCGTGGGAAAGTTGTTTAAATGGGAACCTGAACCCCTGATGTGAGACAGCTCCGGCACTGGCGTGCTGATCCTCTCAGTTCTCCGGTTTGTTCTCAATGGGCAGGTGCCTGTTAAAGTTTTCCTCAAGTGAAATAAACGTCTCGGTTCTTGTGATCCCCTCAATGCTTTGAAGTTTATCGGCAAGGACCATTTTCAGATGGTCATTGTTCCTTGCATACACCTTTATAAATATTGAATACGTACCGGTGGTATAATGGCATTGTGTGATCTCCCCGATCTGTTTCAGTTCAGACACCACCCTTTGGTAGAGTCCCGCTTTTTCAAGATAGATGCCGATGTATGCACAAGTCCGGTATCCGATTTTCTTCGGGTCAACAAGAAACCGGGAGCCGGTGATCACACCCAGCATTTCCAGGCGTTTTACATGCTGGTGGACTGCCGCTCCTGAAACACCGCAACGCCGGGCAATTTCCAGGAAAGGCATGCGTGCATCCCCCAACAGGTAAGACAAGATGGAAAGGTCCAGAGTATCAATTCGTAATTCTTTTTCCATTTTCATTATTAAACATTTACTATTTAACACTTAAATAAGGTATTTATTTACAATTATAAAGTAAATTCAAATTAATTCAAAATATTTATCTGTTTTACATCGTTTTTACTTACGAATCACATATTTTTGTTAATTCTTGCTAATTTAAAAACCGGATGCCATGAGCCGCTTCATCAAACCAAAAAATTACAGACCCATCCTGGGCCTGAAACAAACAGAGAAGGCCATAAAACTTGTCAAGGATACCTTCCAGCAAAATCTGTCTGCCGAGTTGCGTTTGCGCCGGGTAACAGCGCCGCTTTTTGTTTTAAAAGACACCGGCATCAATGACGACCTGAACGGTGTGGAACGAAAAGTGGATTTCACCATTAAAGACCTGGACAACTCCGTGGCGGAGGTGGTAAATTCACTGGCCAAATGGAAGCGTCTTGCACTGGCCGATTATATGATAGAACCCGGATTTGGGATCTATACCGATATGAATGCCATTCGTCCTGATGAAGAACTTTCCAACCTGCATTCCATTTATGTGGACCAGTGGGACTGGGAGAGGGTCCTCACTGAGGAACAAAGAACGCCGGAATTTCTTGAGTTGATCGTAAATAAGCTGTATGAGATCCTTAAAAGAACCGAGTTTGTAATATTCGAGAACCATCCTGGAATCAGGCCCATCCTCCCCGAATCCATCAAACACCTGCATGCGGAGGAACTTCGCGAAGAATACCCCGGCCTTTCTCCTGCGGAGCGGGAGGCAAAGGTTGCAAAAAAATATGGCGCTGTATTTATCTCAGGAATTGGCGGGGCACTGGGCGACGGCAGCATACACGATGGCCGGGCCCCGGACTATGACGACTGGAGCTCTCCGGGGAAGAACGGATTTTCAGGTTTGAACGGAGACATCATTCTGTGGAACCCCATCCTGGAAATGGCGTTCGAGATCTCATCCATGGGCATCAGGGTGAACAGGGAGTCCCTGCTCAAACAACTGGAGATCACCCATACCCTGGAAAGGAAAAATCTGTATTTTCACCGGCGCCTGCTGAACGGGGAACTCCCCGCATCCATTGGCGGCGGTTTCGGCCAGTCCCGGATCTGCATGTTTTTCCTGCGTAAGGCCCATATTGGGGAAATCCAATGCAGCATCTGGCCAGATGACATGCGGCAGGAGTGTAAAAAACACAACATCATCCTGGTATAGATTGGTATGCCTTGGGTTGAAGGGTTGAAGGGTTGAAGGGTTGAAGGGTTGTATCAAAAGTCAGATTACATATCATTCCTGCGAAAGCAGGAATCCATAAGAGCCTGATTTTCATATCACAAATATTCCGTATCAAATACGGAATGATGCCATTAGGTTGCTTTTGAGACAGCCCCGAGTTGAGGAGTGGAAGGACTGAAGGGAGGCCATGGTGTTAACTTTTGGCAGGTCAATTCCAGAGTACTCCGGAATTTGCTGTCATTTGGAACAATGACTATTAATAGTGATACAAATGTCAACAAGCACTCCCCAAACAGCTCGTACAACAGCTATAAGATGCGTTCTAACAAACAATTTTACTTTTGGCAACAAATTACATTACTGAACAAGGAACCTTGCCGGGAAAGGCTTATTTTAAGCCGGAAGGTCCATCCTGGAATTGTAAGTGCCGGAATAGTATAGGCGCCATTTGTTTCTGTTTATCCTTCCTCCTTATTCGTCAGACCAGCTTGGCCTGCACACATTACCATGTTTAGTGGTCAGACGGACTCAACCTCCGGCGCTTCAACAGTTCAACAGTTCAACTCATCACCTTCCTTTTATCTTTCGTCTTTTATCTTTTTCCCGGATTCTTTTCGCTTGAGCATCAGTCTATCCAGTGACTTCCAGGGCTCCGGTCAAATCGGTGATTTTTGAGATCCCATGCCTTTCGCAATAGGCTTCAATGCCTTCAAGTATCTTGACGGACACTTCGGGATCGATAAAGTTGGCGGTACCGATCTGGATGGCTGATGCACCTGCAAGAATAAACTCCAGGGCATCCGCGGCATTTACGATCCCTCCCATTCCGATGATGGGAATGTTCACGGCTTTATAGGCCTCCCACACCATGCGCAGGGCAACCGGTTTCACCGCCGGTCCGGAAAGGCCGCCCGTAACCGTTCCCAGGACAGGTTTGCGTTTCCCGGCGTCAACGGCCATGCCCAGAAGGGTATTTATCAGAGATATAGAATCCGCCCCGGCCCCTTCCACTGCCTTTGCGAATTCAGGTATGGAAGTGACATTGGGACTGAGTTTGACAATGAGGAGTTTTCTGAAAACTTTACGGACTCTCCGGGTGACTTCCATGGCGGAGGGAGCATGCGTTCCAAAAACCATCCCCCCTTCCTTGACATTCGGACAGGAGATGTTCAGTTCAATGGCCGGGATCTTTTCAAGTTCGTTCAGTTTTTCCGCCACTTCAACGTACTCGTCAAAGGTGGATCCCGACACATTCACTATGATGTGTGTATCATAATCTTTAATACGCGGGTACAGATCCGAAATGAAATGATCCACACCCTTATTCTGTAGTCCTACCGAGTTCAGCATGCCCGAGGCAGTTTCTGCCATTCTGGGATAGGGATTGCCTTCCCTGTTGCTTCCCGTAGTTCCTTTCACAAAGATTCCACCCAGCCGGCTCAGGTCAATAAAATCCTCAAATTCAAAGCCATACCCAAAACATCCCGAAGCAGTGGCCACAGGATTCTTAAAATTCAATCCGCCAATGTCAACATTCAGGTCTGCCATATAATGTCTTTTGTGTCGAATACCGGACCTTCCATGCATACCCTGAGATTTCCGTGAACCGTTTGCTGTATGCAACAAAGACACACCCCGAATCCACAGGCCATGGTATTTTCAAGTGATGCTTCACAGGGGATGTCCCGTTCCCCGGCATAGTCGCCTACCGCCTTCATCATGACCTCCGGGCCACAGGTATAGATCCGGTCAAAGGATGGGGCCTTCAGTACGGAATGGTCCATGACCGTACCCTCTTCACCAACCGATCCATCATCGGAAGCAATGTGGACGGGACCAAATGTTTCAAATATATCGATATCCACCAACAGATCGCTGCTGCGAAACCCGAGAAGAAACCCGGGCTTTATTCCCCTTTCAGACAAGTATCTCCCCAGAAACATGAGCGGGGCAACCCCCACCCCTCCGCCTATAAGGAGCACCCGGTCCTTTTCCGGTACTGAAAAGGAGTTCCCCAGGGGGTAAATCATGTTTATCAGATCTCCCTTCCGGGCACCGGCAAGTTTTCCGGTGCCCTTACCGGCCTCCCGTATCAAAAGCCGCACGGAATTCCTGCTGTAATCAACATCGTAAAACGAGATCGGACGTCTTAAAAAGACTTCCGGCTCATTATCAACTCTAAGCTCGGCAAAGTTTCCGGGTTTTAAACCACTAAGTTTACGGGAAGATTCAAGCTCTAAAACATAATATTCACGATTGATACGCTTGTTTTGAAGGACTTTAAAATCGGCAACAAATTTTTCCATTCAGAGGGTCAATTGCAGACATGGATACAGTATCTTTCTTAAAACTGTACTCACAAAGATAGATAATAATTTCAGAATTGAGCAGAAGTCCAAACCCCTGCCATGTCTAATCCCTGGGATGGTACTCCTCAAAACTTTCATCCGTAAAAAGTACCAGGATCTTCCTGATTATCTCTGGTTTTTTAACAACTTCAGGCTGTTGTGCAAGAGGCTTACCCATGGTTGACCCATTTTCCGGCAGAGCAGTGCTTTTCTTTGCTGTAGGTTTTTCAACCACATCCAGCCAACTGTCATTAAGATCTTCAGCAGAATGAAACATCTGACCCCTTCCCATAATGAGCCAGTCTGCATTTAAGTCCGGAAAACTTTCAAATATCTTCTTCAGGAAGTCATAACTAGGCTTATTTCTGCCGGTAAGTATATGCGAAATGCTTGATCTCTGGACACCTATAAGCTCAGCAAACCGGGAATGGTTCAATCCCTGGTGTTTGATCAAATAATCGAGTCGTTGTTCAATATGTTCCATAATTACAAATGTAAATATATTTTTACAAATGTAGTATACGGATGTAACATCATTAAGTTACATATGTGAACTATGCGTTTTACTATACTTTCCCTGTGTGCGTCCGGAGAGGGTCGGGATGCACCCCGCCCAGGCAATTTGGTCAGATTTTGTCTTTATGTTCATTATATGGGTGTTAACAACGTCTCCCCGGACATAAATCCTTGTTGAATATGACTTTTTTCCTCCGGTTTCAGTGTATCTCATGTTAAACTTTACTATAATTAAGTTAATTAACTGACAAACAGGGCGATATTGTCTATTATAGCGGATATCTCAAGGTAAATGCATGTTAAAACCAATTTTTCATTAAAGTAAATCATTATATAAATATTATTAATCCCTGGGTTCTAGTTAATTAAAGCAACTGTTTATTTTAAAAACAGAAATGTTTACAATTGTAGATTACTGTGTCGGTAATGCACGTGGATGTTACATATGTACCCTATTGTTGTCTGTAATATTGTCATGATTGTATCCATATGTAATCTTTCGTGGATTATTTTATTCGTTTTGGATTAATACGCGGCTTTGTTATTATTTTCCGATTCGTATTGAGAGTTCTTCTTTCTCATGTTCAGGAAGAAAAATCTTAATAAGTGCATTCCTTATCTGAATATGAATTTACGGCCTCCCACCCTGTCCTATTCCCCTGGTACCTGATTTCATTATTTAAATATGCCGTTCTCCTGAGCTTTCACGAACATATATTTATCCTTAATTTATTACGGAAGCTATGTTTTTCTGAATATATTGCTTTAAATCAATTCATTATCTGTGATAAATTGCCTGCCTTGTTTGAGGTTTCGTTCAAACCGCCGTACTCCGGGTTGCATAATTCTCCGGAAAAAGCTTAATTTGCGCATTCCACAAGGCTTGTTATCATGAACATTTCCGATAATAAATTCATTTCTCTTACATACAGCCTCAAACTTAATGATGAGGATGGTGATCAGATTGAAACAGTAGGAAAAGAACAGCCGTTTGCTTTCATATACGGAAGCGGGAATCTCCTCCCCGCATTTGAATCGAATATAAAGGACCTCGAAATTGGTGATGCATTCTCATTTCACCTTACCAGTGATGAAGCTTACGGCTCCATCAGGGAAGAGGCCATTGTAGATGTGCCGTTGTCTGCCTTTGAAGTTAATGGGGAAGTCGACCGGGACATGATTCAGGTGGGAAAAACCATTCCAATGAGAGACCATCACGGAAACAGGATGAACGGCGCCATCACCGGCATTGAGGGACCCTGCATTACCATGGATTTTAACCATCCCCTGGCAGGCAGGTCCTTGTATTTTGAAGGCAAGGTCCTGGATGTCAGAGAACCTACTGATGAAGAATTACAAAGCATTCAGGGAAGCAATTGCGGTAGTGGCTGCGGTTGCGAAAAAGAGGGTCACGCATCACATGAGAACAGTTGTGCCTCCCCCGGCAACTCATCCTGTGGCTGCGGCAACGGACATTGTTAAGATTCCGGTTTCCATCTTCACCTCAGCTTCATTGATAACACGTAGACCGGAAATTACTACCGTAGGTGAGAAACTAAATATTCATGAATTTTATTTAAAACAAGTCTGCCACCATAATCAGGGCCCTTCACGTCCGACGGAAGGCTGAGCGGAAGGCTGCGGCTGGCACGGAAAATGCGTAACAAATCGTGGCCCAAGTTACAATTTGGCAATCGCCCCCATAATCACAATAATTGGGTCTGTAAATTCAATAATCCTGTTATATTTGACAAATTAAAATTTAAACCATACATCTATGTGGAAAAAGCTGCCTTTAATCTGGAAGATTTTAATTGGAATGGTCCTGGGAATGGTCTGGGGCGTCCTGGCTGTTGTAGCAGGGGCCGGAAAATTCACCACAGATTGGATCTCGCCATGGGGAACCATTTTCCTGAACCTCCTTAAACTTATTGCCGTTCCTCTGATTTTTGTTTCACTTGTTAAGGGCATTTCCAGCCTCACAGATATTTCAAAACTATCGAGGATAGGACTCAAAACCCTTTCCTTATATATATTAACCACACTGTTTGCCATCATAGTAGGATTGGGACTGGTTCATATTATTAATCCGGGCAATACGTTTTCTGAAGAAAACAGATCAAAGTTCACAGAAAAATACCAGGATACCGTAGCTGAGAAGGAGGAGCAGGCTGCCAGGCAGAAAGATGATTCCCCCCTGCAACTGATTGTGGACATGGTACCGGAAAATATTGTAGGTGCGGCTTCAGACAATTCAAAGATGCTTCAGGTTATTTTCTTCGCCATTCTGTTTGGGATTGCCATGGTACTGATCCCGCAGGAAAAAGTCTTGCCTGTAAAAAACTTTTTTGACGGACTGAATGACATCATACTCAAACTCATCGACCTGATCATGCTCTACGCTCCCTATGGTGTGTTTGCTTTAATGGCCGGCCTGGTGGTGGATTTTGGTGGCGATATTGATTTGTTTGAGGCGCTCGGACTGTATGCCCTGACTGTAATGATTGGACTGTTTTTTCTCATTCTAATATTTTATCCCACTTTGATGCGGTTGTTTGTAAATGTAAAATTCAGAGACTTTTATAAAGCTCTGTTGCCAACCCAGATGGTTGCTTTCTCAACCAGCTCGAGCGCTGCAACCCTGCCGGTCACCAAAGAACAGGTGGAACAGGAACTGGGCGTTCATGAGGAGATATCCAGTTTTGTGTTGCCCATAGGTGTGACTATCAATATGGATGGTACCAGTGCGTATCAGGCCATTGCTGCTGTATTTATTGCGCAGGTTTTTGGCATCGATTTATCTTTCGGACAGATCCTGTTGATCTTGCTCACCGCACTGCTGGCATCGATCGGTTCTCCCGGCGTTCCCGGCGGAAGTATTGTAATGCTGATCATTGTTCTGAGTTCGGTTGGCCTGCCTGCTGCGGGTTTGGGTCTGATCCTGGGAATTGACCGTCCGCTGGATATGTTACGTACTGTGGTTAATGTTACAGGCGACTCAACAGTAGCGTCTATGGTTGCAAAAAGCGAAAATGCAATGGATTACCCACCGGTTAAAGCCGGGGAACCTGTTACTGAAGCAGGATCATCAACATAGAACAGACCATCAGTAAGAGCAGGTGGCCTTTCCTGTTTATCAAAAACCGGGTCAGAAATTAAAGCCGATACGGATCACGGGATTGCTGTAAATAGAGTTGATAGTTTCATTGAGATTATACAACACAGATAAATTAAACGCTCCATATTGTCCCGTAGGAATGCTGATCCCCCCGCCAACCAGGGCAGAATGAAGCCAGAACCTTCCGTCGCCCTGGTAGCTTGGGTAGTCGAAATACTGCCGCTCAAGGCTTAGTCCTTCATACTCCGTTTGCAGATAGATCCCCATGGCAACGCCTCCACCGAAGAGATCAGCTAAATTTGGTATCAGATGATACCGCACAAAAGTACGCAGTCCATAAATATGGGTATTAAATTCAGGGGTGTAGCGTTTATCACTGAAGAATTCATATTTGATGCCACCGGCAACAGCAACTCGCCTGGCCACCCGGTATCCAACGAGGGGGGATGCTTCTATGGCGGTAATAGTTCCGAACTGCAATGCAAATATTCCCCCGAAAAAAACACGTTTCCTCCATTCCGGCCTGGGCCTGGCGCGTGTCTGTGATTCTTCAATCTGGTTGTCGAACTGCTGACCTGATAAAGTAGAAATTACCAGGACTGAAAGACTGAATAAAAGAATGAATTTTTTCATTTCTGTATTTAGTACATCCCACTCCCGTGAGGGTTGTTGCGTGATGACCCAAAAGTAGAACAAATATCGATCCAAAAAAAATCCTTCCCGGGAAAACGGGAAAACGGTCCGCATGTTGATTGTGGCCCGGTGGTCACGGCATGCAAATGGCCAGTCCCGTAGAGACTTACAGGTAATAGGCAGCCTTTGAGTTACTCAACTCCCACTAGCCATCCATCGACCTGCTCGTGAGGTTTGAACTCCTGCATAGTTCAAACCTTCAGTGGCAGTTTACAGACGCATCACCCTCATCTCAGATACCGGGCCCTGACTAACTCCGGCATTTATGCCGGGGTAATGAATGGGAACATCACCGGGCTTCAGCCCTTCATCTTCTTTCAAGTAAAATACATCGAGGCTTGGATTTCAACATAGAAGACAGCCCCTCCAGAAGGGTGTATAATAAGCCAGATGTCAGGTAAAATCAGGGTGCGCACTTTTATGTGGCAGTCAGAAGCGTTTCACCAAAACGCAATCGCCCGGGAAAGTTGATCAACAGCAACAATCCATAATTGAAGTCCACCAACAAGGTGGATGCCGGCTGTACCCTGTAACAATGATTTCAATTAAAAGTTCGCTGGATCATTAAAATTATTTTAATTTAGGATGTATAATTACTTATGTTATGAACATCATCATTACCGGAGCATCCAGGGGAATTGGTCATGCAGTCGCCCGGAAATTTTCTGAAGCCGGGCATTCCATATTAGCCATCTCCAGAAATGCTGCCAGACTGGAAGAACTGGTTCAAATGTGCAAAAATGCGAATCCGGATTCCAATCTCCGTATGCTCGTGTATGATCTGTCTGACTTGTCAGGAAACCTGTCTGCATTTAAAGATCTCATGTCCGGTTATTTCACTCATATTGACATTCTGATCAACAATGCAGGGTACCTGGTAAACAAACCCTTTGATCGGTTGCAACCTGAAGATGTGGGACACAGTATGGAGGTTAACTTTTCGGCACCCTTCTTTGGAATCCAGGCA
Source organism: uncultured Rikenellaceae bacterium (assembly GCA_964403185.1). GTDB lineage: Bacteria > Bacteroidota > Bacteroidia > Bacteroidales > VadinHA17 > CAYOFK01. Next base: position 15,773 of record CAYOFK010000014.1, read on the forward strand.
CTGATGCCCTTGTTATGTGCCGCAGAAAATCCTCATGTTGTCAATATCGGAAGTATGGGAGGATTGCAGGGATCAAGAAAATATCCGGGACTGGCGGCATACAGCAGTTCCAAAGGGGCACTGGCCACGCTGACTGAGTGTCTTGCCGAAGAATACATGGATGAGGGCATCCGTTTCAATTACCTGGCATTGGGTGCCGTTCAGACCGAAATGCTGGCAGAAGCTTTTCCGGGATACAAGGCCCCGTTGGCACCCGGGGAAATGGCTTCTTTCATCACAGATTTTGCGCTTACCGGACACCGGTATTTCAATGGAAAGATCTTACCGGTAGCTTTGAATACACCGTAGAAGGATGGAAGGTGTGCTAGTCTGACCACTGAGTTTTGGAATGTGTGCAGGCAACAGGGGTCCAAAATTCAAGTAAAAAGCTGTGCGGGGCTGTCGCAAAAGAATGTTCAGTTGTCGTTTCGGCTGAAGTGGATAATTTTGCCTTGCATAAAGAAAAAAATATCATGAAATATTAGTAACACAATTTAATAATTACCACACTAGCAGGCGGTTGAACTCATCCGGGACACCGGTATTTTAATGGTAAGATCATACATGAATGACTCTTGTACCTGCAATACGGTCTCCACACCGTGCTCTCTCTTTCGAAGTCAATATTAATAAGATACCCAGGATATTGAGTGCAGGAAGCCCGTCAATTATCCGCAACACGTTCCGTAAAAATCCCTTAATCAGACCAGGCTTCCCTTCCCCTACACGCACCACTCTAAGTCCGGCGATCCATTTGCCAAAGGTGAAACCAATCAGGCCCTCAAGGAACACGAAGTAAAGGAATATTACCACAAGAAAAACGATGCACAAAGGATCCGTAATGAATAAGCCATAGTTCCAGCGATGGTCGGTTGCGCTCATTAGCCAGGTCCCCTTTACCAGCCTCGTAATTGGAAAGAAAACCGCGCAGAACAACAAGAAATCGATGAACAAAGCCAGGAAACGCGGCCAAAGACCTGCAAAATGAGTGTTATCTTTCATACAGAACATATATTCTACTGCCAATAGCGGCATTACACCAAATATTCGTTTGTTATTCAAGACACTATATGACGCTTGATTTCTTCGATGAATTCCTGTGTTACGACAATCAGAGGCTCTACAGTTACTTCATCATAGTCGAAAAGATCACCATAATCCCCTTTTTGCCGGAGGTCAAACAGCTTGGAGAAGTGCTTACCAAACCTCTTTTCAATAATTCCTGTTTTGATGAAGTTCAAACCGAACTGAGTGCGACATCCATCATGAGTGGTGGATTTAAGGTCTTTTGAAAGGAGTAGAGCGATGACCGCATAATAACTAGCATAATAGAGCCTGTTCACAACCGAATTCCACCGCCCGTTTTTTGCTAGCAACTCTGCATCGGCAAAGGATTCATCTGCTTTTTGCAGTCTGTAGTTTATGTAATCTTGCCGATTTTCAATTGTCATAGACGAATTCCATCCAATTTAACATTTTGGTAAAGTGGCGAGAATTTAAGACTAGAATTCCACTGATTCTTTGAGTAAATGAATGTTGAAATAATCTGTCCCGTATCTAATTCAATATCATATAGCTCGTCGCGGAACTTATCTTCAATCTCGTTCGTGACTTTATCAGATTCAACCAAGATTAAAATGTCCCAATCAGAATCAGGTATTTCTTCACCACGTGCTCTAGACCCAAATAAAAACGCTTCTGCATTTGGGTCCTTGCTATGGATAGCTTCTTTTATCCTGGATATGATGATGTTAGAATTCATGATAAACCTCTATGCAAAGATAGGCAATATAATCATTTGACTTAATCGGATCATTGTATCTATAACTGCCTGTCTCTTGAATTGCATAACATATATTCTGCTGCCAATAGCGGCATTACACCAAATATACAGAGTATTATCCAGTCGGGCAAAAAATATCGTCCTTGCCTTTATGTGGCAGAAAGAAGCGTTTCTTCGAAACGCAATCGACTTGAAAAGTCGATCTACATTAACATCCCGGAATTGGAACCCGCCTGCAAGGTGGGCACCAGTTTTTCACTGCGCCATGCTCCTTGCTCCATGCCCTGCGCCCTCTGCCCTGCGCTCTCAATACACCTTACACTCCACTTCCCCCAGCACTGCGGCAAGGGCATTTTCAGCCAGGGCTTTCATCTCATCCTCACCGGGATACACTACGATCCTCGCAATATGGGCAACCATGGTTTTGATATAATCCACCACAGCCATATTGTGTGCAACACCACCGGTTAGCAAAATAGCATCCACCTGCCCTTTCAGCACCGCGCTCAGAGCGCCTATTTCCCTGGCAACCTGATATGCCATGGCATCCTGGATCAGTTTTGCCTGTTTGTCTCCCTGCATAGCCCTGACACCAATAGTGTAGGCATCATTGGAACCAAAGTAGGCCACATATCCACCTTTACCGGTAATCATTTGCAACACCTCCTCCTGAGCGTATTCGCCTGAAAAACAGAGTTTTGCAAGGTCGCCTACCGGCAGTGTACCCGATCGTTCCGGACCAAAGGGCCCTTCCCCGTTCAGTCCCTGGTTAACATCAATGACCTTTCCTTTTTGATGCGCCCCTACGGAAATACCACCACCCATATGGACCACAATAAGATTCATTTCCTCATAAGCCCTGCCGGTAAGTCTGGCATGATTCCGGGCGATCATCTTCTGATTGAGAGCGTGAAAAATTGAGATTCGTTGAAACCTGGGGTGTCCGGCGATCCTGGCCACATCCTGCATTTCATCAACAGTGGTTGGATTGGCAATAAATGCACGTGCGTTTGGCAATCCCGAGGCAATATCATGTGCAATGAGCGCTCCCAGATTGGATGCATGTTCGCCGTATTTCGCTGTGGAAAGGTCTTCCAGGAGGGCCTTGTTGATTTCATACACCCCACTTTCGATGGGTTTGGTAATCCCGCCCCGCCCAATGACCGCCGACAGATCGTCAATAACAACCGCTTCTTTTTTGAGTTCATATAAAATGATCTCCTTTCGGTAATTGTACTGATCAGTTACTCTTTTAAATTTTGCCAGTTCTTTAATATCGTGACGGATGGTTTTCAGAAAACGTGGTTTTGTATTTCTGAACACGGCCACTTTTGTGGAAGTAGAACCGGGATTTATGGCAAGGATCCTGTGAACTATCATGTATTACCGGTTGATGGCACCAGTGACAAGTCAAAAGTGGTATTATCTTGATTTTCCGACATCTATGAGAAATACATAGCCAGCAATGCCGCCAGGGCTATTGAATACAGTTTTGTTTTTGCGCTGTCTCCCCTTGATGACAATATGGCCGGCACCTTCGCCCCTGCCACTACTGCTGCGAGTTCACCCCCTGACAATTTTGTATGTGATTTGTAGAACACATTTCCTGATTCAATATTCGGAAATAAAATACAATCAGCATTTCCTGCCACCGGTGAGTGTATGTTTTTTATCTCTGCACTTTCCTTATCAACAGCCACATCCAGCGCCATGGGCCCGTCAACAAATGCCCCTTTTATCTGACCACGATCCGCCATTTTTGAAAGGATGGCCGCATCAATACAGGATTGCATTTTTGGTAATACCTGATCGGTTGCTGCCAGTACTGCCAACCGTGGTTTCGTGATACCGAGGGCATGAGCTGTATGGATCAGGTAATTGGCAATAGCTATTTTCTCCTTCAGTTCAGGTTGCGGTATGATGGCCACATCCCCGGCGATCAGCAGCTTCGGATAATGCTCCGGTTCAATAACCGATACATGACTCAGGATTGCTCCTTCAGGCACAAGGCCATATTCTTTATTCAACAAGGCCTTCATATATTTATCGGTACTCACCAGTCCTTTCATGATCAGATCCCCTGTTCCATTGTTGATCAACTGCAGAGATGTCCCGGCCACTTGTGTCTCATCCGGTTCATTAACGATACTGAAGGCGTTATGGTCGATTTTATCCTCCTGACAAATCTGTATGATCTTCTTTTCATCGCCCACAAGTATGCCTTCGATGATACCCAATTCAACAGCTTTATTTACAGCTTCAACAGTGTGCCGGTCGTTTGCCTGCATTACCACCATTCGTTTTTTGCTCTTTTGCTTAAGAGCGGTCAGCATATCATCCAGTTTTTTGATCTCGTTCATAGTTTAGGATTATTAATACCATTCTGAACAATTCTCATGGTATCCCGGGCAATGACCAATTCTTCATTAGTGGGGACTACCAGAATCTTAACTCTGGAACCGGCATGACTGATATCTGCTTCTTTCCCACGTACCCGGTTTTTTTTACCGTCTATCTGAATGCCAAAATAATCCATCCCTGTACACACTTCTTTTCGCACAATGGCAGAGTTTTCACCCACACCACCCGTAAAGACCAAAAGATCCAGGCCATTCATTGCTGCGGTATAGGCGCCTATATATTTCTTAATTCTGTATACATACATCTCCATAGCCAGCCGGGCCCGCTCTTCACCGGCTTCAGAGGCCTCCTCAATCTCCCGCATATCTGAAGAAACTCCCGACACTCCAAGCATGCCGCTAAATTTATTAATGAGGGTATTTGCTGTGGTGATCCCGATCTCTTCTTTCCTCATAATGTAAGTAAGCACTCCCAGGTCGAGGTCGCCCGACCTGGTTCCCATGATCAATCCCTCCACCGGTGTCAGTCCCATGGTAGTGTCAACAGACCGGCCCCCGTCCAGCGCGGCCATGGAGGCGCCATTTCCAAGGTGGCAGGTGATGATTTTTTTCGAAGCACAATCTTCTTTTATCATAGCACATGCGCGTTGTGAGACAAAGTAGTGACTGGTGCCATGGAATCCATACCTTCTGATTGAATATTTTTTATACAACGAATACGGGATGGCATACATGAATGAACGCTGTGGCATGGTTTGATGAAAGGCCGTATCGAAAACCCCGATCTGGGGAACCTCCGGCAACAGTTCCTGCATGGCATAGATCCCTTTAAGGTTTGGCGGGTTGTGCAGTGGGGCCAGATCGATGCACTCCTTCATTTTACTTATTACATCTTCGTTGATCAGCACACTGGAGTGAAAAGTTTCACCGCCATGAACCACCCGGTGTCCAATGGCGTCAATGTCGTCAAAGCTCGTAATGGAACCATGTTTTTCACTACTCAAAATACCAAGGATGTATTCTATTCCCATCTGATGATCGATGATATCGCCCTCAAGTATTACCCTGTCCCCATCTTCTCTTTCATTTTTAATAAAGGATCCGTGCAATCCGATTTTTTCAACCACCCCCCTGGCATGCACTTTGCTTTCAGGCATGTCAATGAGTTGGTACTTTATTGTAGAACTGCCACAATTCAATACAATGATCTTCATTTTCACATTCCTTTCTATTTAAATTCCGGGCAATGAATGGTCTCACCAACAACGATTCCCTTTTCATACTTGTAAAAACCGGCGCCCGTCTTTTTCCCGATATGGCCTGCTCTGGCCAGCCTTTTCAAAATCGGATTCGGTTTAAACCTGGTATCCCCAAACTCCTGGTAAAGGTTATCCATCCAGCGTATCACCTTATCCAAACCGATGCTGTCCGCCATATACAGCGGGCCAAACTGCATGCCAAAGCCCAGACTCATGGTTTCATCAACATTGGTTGCAGAAGCTACACCCTCCATCAGTATTTCACAGGCTTCATTGATCAGGGATACAATGAGCCTGGTGCTAATATTGCCGGGAGTTTCTATCAGTGAGATCACCTTTTTATCAAGCATCCTGGCGAATTTAATAACAAAATCAAAGGCTTGTTCCGATGTACGAAGGCCCTTTACAACCTCCACGATGCGAACCCTGGAAGCAGGTGATAGAAAATGCAGGCCCACGGCTCTTTCAGGATGCTCAAGAACAGAAGCCAGATCTGAAATGATGATGGTTGATGTATTGGAAGTGATGACCGTATCCTCCGAAACCACAGATTCCACCTTGCGGAAAATGTCCTTTCGGAATTCGATGCTGGTTCCGGGTTTTGTAGAATTGATGGACTCAATGATCAGATCACACTCGCTGATATCATGATACTCCGTTGTTCCCCGGATCCTGGTCAATATGGCCTTTTTTTCACCAACGGTAAGGCCCCATTTATCAATAATGTCATCCAGGTGTTGATTCAGTTCAAGGAACACCTCAGTGACCCGTTCCTCTGACACGTCCACAAAGATCACTTCAATGCCATGCCGGCTGACCACCTGGGCGATCTCCTGTCCCATGGTCCCGCATCCGATGATCCCGATCTTCTTCAGTGAACCTTTCTTCCTGACCCGCTGACTCAATGCATAATCTTCCAATACTTCACCCATATCGTATCTATATTTAAATTATTGACACTTTCTTCCGGTTCATCAATGCTTCAACCTGCAGCCTGATTCGCAGTGACTGCCACCATGTTCACCAGGTCATCCACAGAGCAGCCTCTTGACATATCGTTTATGGGAGCAGCCATGCCCTGAAGAACCGGTCCCAGGGCAACAGCATGTGCCAGGCGTTCCACCAGTTTATAGGCACTGTTCCCTGCTTCCAGGCTTGGAAAGATCAGCACGTTTGCCCGTCCTGCTATCGCACTGCCGGGCGCTTTCTTCTGACCAATGGCTTGTATCAATGCGGCATCGGCTTGCAACTCTCCATCCACCAGCAGGCCAGGATCCATTTCCCGTGCAATCCTGGTTGCTTCCACTACCTTATCAACGCGTTCATGACTGGCACTCCCTTTGGTTGAAAAGCTCAACATTGCAATTCTCGGTTCAAATCCCGCAATGGAACGTGCGGTCTGTCCGGAAGCGATGGCAATCTCGGCCAGTTCACGGGCATCAGGATCAGGATTGACGGCACAATCAGCAAATATGATCATGCCGTTTTCGCCAAAGCCTGCATCTTTCAGAATCATAATAAACGCTCCGGAAACTACCGATAAACCGGCTTGTGTTTTTACATACTGAAAAGCCGGTCGTAAGACATCGCCGGTTGCATTTTCAGCGCCGGCCACCTCCCCATCCGCATCACCATTTTTTATCATTAACACTCCCAGATACAAAGGATCCTCAATGAGTGTGGCGGCTTCGGCTTCCGTAAGTCCTTTGGACTTTCTGATCTCCAGCATTAATTTGATATAGTCCTTTTTTTTGGGATGATCAGCAGGATCGATGATGGGGATACCGGACAGGTTTGTTAAACCCAGCCTTTCGATCTCCCGGTTTATCCTGTCCGGATCACCCAGGAGAATTGGTCTGGCGATTTTATCACGGATCAGAATATCTGCTGCACACAGGGTCCGTTCCCCGTCCCCTTCCGGAAGCACGATCCGCTTGTTTTCCCGTTTGGCTTTTTCCCTGATCCTGCTAATTAAATCCATTATAAATCAACCATTTGGTTTTCGTTTAAAATTAGGCATAAAACTCACACAAAGGTGCCATTTTTCAAATGATTATTATCATAAATGATTCCTGTTAAACAGCAACTGTTAACGAGCTGCAATCACATTATTGATATCATTCATTTTTATAAATTTAAACCCTGTTTACCGGATCTTCCTATTTGCATTTCAGAAACAGGTTTTGGATTCATTTTAAATAGTTCATAAATTCAGGAGTAAATAATATCCATGGATCTCAATGATCAAACAAATCTGACAGAACGCATTCAGTCTCTTGCAGGGACCCTGGATGGAGATGTTTTTACAGATCACACCTCACTCCTGCTGTATGCAACCGATGCCTCTGCCTATAAGGAGCTGCCACTGGCAGTGATCAGACCCAGGCATAAGGAAGATATCAGGAAAATCGTGGCATTTTGTTACCGGACCCACATCCCCCTGATCCCCCGCACTGCAGGCACTTCACTTGCAGGACAGGTTGTGGGACGGGGCCTGGTAGTGGATGTTTCAAAATATATGACCGGGATACTTGAAGTGAACACCAAAGAGCAGTGGGTTCGTGTGGAGCCGGGAGTGGTTCCCGATGAGCTCAACATCATGCTTGAGGCCGAAGGCTTGTTTTTTGCCCCCGAAACATCCACATCCAACCGGTGCATGTTGGGTGGCATGCTGGGAAACAATTCCTGCGGAGCACATTCGTTGCTTTACGGAAGCACGCGGGATCATACACTGGAGGTTGCCTGTATTCTGAGTGATGGGTCCGAAGCACGCTTTAAGGATCTGACCAAAAATGAGTTTGAAGAAAAATGCCGCGGGCCTAAGCTCGAAAACAAGATATACAAAACGCTATGGGATCTGCTCTCCGTTCAGGGCAACCGGGAAGAGATACGAAAAGAATATCCATTGCCTTCCCTGAACAGGCGAAATACAGGCTATGCGCTTGATCTGTTGCTGAATACAGCTCCTTTTAACGATGCCGGACAAGCCTTCAATATGTGCAAACTCCTTGCGGGTTCAGAAGGCACCCTTGCCTTTACTACGGAGATCAGGTTAAACCTGGTTCCACTGACACCCCAAAATAAAGCACTAATCTGCATCCATTTCAGCAGCCTTGAGGAGGCTTTCCGGGGAAACCTGATCATACTGAAATACAAGCCCGGAGCTGTTGAAATGATGGACCAGACCATTCTGGAACTCACAAGGGATAATATTGAGCAGCAAAAAAACAGGTTCTTTGTTAAAGGATCGCCGGCGGCCATACTCATTGCAGAATTTGCCAGGGATTCAATGGAAGAGATCAAGCGCAATACAAAAAATATGGAGACTGAAATGCGGGGGAAAAAACTCGGATACCACTTCCCGTTCGTCACCGGACCGGATATGCAGAAAGCATGGAATCTCAGAAAAGCAGGCCTTGGGATACTGTCAACCATGAAGGGTGATGCCAAACCTGTGCCGGTGGTTGAGGACACTGCCGTTAAAGTGGAAGATTTTCCCCGGTATATGAAAGAATTTAAAAAGATCCTTGAAAGGCATGGAAAAGATTGTGTGTACTACGCACACATTGGGGGTGGCGAACTGCACCTGCGCCCTGTCCTGAACCTCAAGGATGAAAATGATGTGGAATTGTTTCACTCCATTGCACTGGAAACAGCTCAACTTGTAAAGAAATTCAGGGGATCGTTAAGCGGTGAGCACGGGGATGGCCGGTTGCGTGGGGAGTTTATTCCGCTGATGATGGGCGAAAAAAACTACGGCCTCCTTAAAAAGGTTAAAAATGCCTGGGACCCAAAGAACATTTTCAACCCCGGAAAGATCGTGGATACTCCCAGAATGAACACCTTCCTCCGGTATGAACCGGGACAGGCCACTCCGGAGTATGAAACCATATTTGATTTTTCCGGTTCCGGCGGACTGGTACGGGCAATAGAAAATTGCAACGGTTCGGGTGATTGCCGGAAGAGTGAGGTCATTGGCGGCACCATGTGTCCCAGTTATATGGCCACAAGGGATGAGCATACCACTACAAGAGCCCGGGCCAACCTGTTGAGGGAATTACTGACACGGCCTGCCGGGAGCAATCCTTTTGCACAAAAGGAATTGCATGATATTCTTGACCTGTGCCTCTCCTGTAAAGGCTGTAAGTCGGAATGTCCCTCAAATGTGGACATGACAAAACTGAAGGCCGAATTCATGCAGCACTATTACGATGCCAGGGGGATCCCCCTGAGGACCAGGCTCATTGCCCACATTACAAAAATAAACAAACTGGGCGCCATTTTCCCGGCCCTGTTCAACTGGTTTGTCACCAATAACGTGACATCCGGTATGTTAAAAACAATGATCGGGTTTTCAAAAAGCCGGTCCATCCCCCGTATCGGGAAAACAACGGTTCGTAAATGGGCCCGCGGATACCTTAAAGACAACGGGGTGAAAGAAGCTTCAAAGGGAGAGTTGGTCCTGTTTCTTGATGAGTTCACAAATTACAATGATATAAACACCGGTATGCAGTGCATCCTGTTATTGACCAGGCTTGGTTACCGGGTACTGCTACCCAAACATGGTGTCAGCGGCAGGACTTTTCTTTCAAAGGGTTTGTTGCGGACGGCCCGGTCCGTTGCCGTAAAAAACATAGAACAGTTCAGCAGGATTGTTTCCGGCAGCACACCGCTGGTTGGAATTGAACCTTCGGCATTGCTTGCTTTCAGGGACGAATACCCGGACCTGGTACGTGGAGATATGAAAGAAAAAGCCCTGAAGCTTTCGGGGAATGCCCTGTTGGTGGAGGAATTCATTGAACGGGAGATCCACAGGGGAGCGATCAGGAAGGAGCAATTCACACAGGATACGCAGCACATCATGCTTCACGGGCACTGTCAGCAAAAATCCATTGCCGGCACCCGGCCCTTGCATTTTGCATTGTCTTTCCCCGAAAACTACACAGTTGAGGAGATCCCATCCGGATGTTGTGGTATGGCCGGATCTTTCGGTTATGAAAAGGAGCATTACGAACTGTCCATGAAGGTTGGCGAGCTGGTATTGTTTCCTGAGGTGAGAGAGGCCCCGGAGAAGGCCCTTATTGTTGCGCCCGGCACCAGTTGCCGGCATCACATTAAGGACGGCACCGGCCGCAGGGCGTACCATCCGGTGGAAGTGTTATTTGGGGCATTGGAAGGAGGAGGAGGCGAAGGGAAAGGCTTCCACCTTCGTTAAAACTCCGGCGGACGAAGAAGGCTGAGGAGAAGGGTGGTCAACTGTTTATAAGGGCTTCTGAAATTCCCCCGACGAATCCGGATGGGGAAATTCGACAATTTGGGCCAGGAAGCATCACACTTGTTGAAGACACTATTGGAAAAGGTCATAAAAGTCGAGCAATTGGAAGTGAACAGGTTGTTGGTGTTGTCATACAATTAGAAGACTGATAATTATAAAATGTCATCGTACATAAAAAAAATATTACTGTAAAAATGAATCAATTTATAAAACCTAAAAGGAGCTAAAATGGTAATTAACAAGAATATTTTAACGGCAATTTTAATT
>CAYOFK010000015.1:0-26401 GCA_964403185.1 uncultured Rikenellaceae bacterium
TCGCCCGGGGTATCACGGGTCCCCGTGATGCCGGTCCGTGAGGGATGTTTGTGCAGGGCACAGGTTCAACTACGGACCGGAACAGTAAGATGCCTGATAGAATTGAAAATTATTCCTTTATATTTTGCACATTTTTAATTAATTACAAAATCATTAGTATGATTACGGGGATCGGACGCCAAATTGCTAAACTGTTTCATTGCTATAAAACAAATAGCGGACTGCCTGTAGAGCGACTTTTCAAGTCGCTTATCGATTTACAAAATCGATTTGCATTGGCTTTCCTCAGCCTTCGCCTTAGCCTGTATTCGTCGGACGCCTCCAAGTCGTCCGACGAATAAGCATGATTATGGGCCCCGGATGCCAAAAGGTATGGGGGTTTAATAACGTAAATTGACAGATTGGGATGATCCGGACCGGATTACAACTTTCTTTTCCACGGTGTAAAAGCTTCGCTTTGAACTCAAAGGACGGTAAATGATCATGTAGTTTCCGGGTTGTAATAAAATGGTTTCATTCTTAACATTAACCTGTGTATTATAAATCCATTCAATGGAATCTCCATGATCAATATAAACACCGCAAATTCCGGGGACTGCCATCAGCAGATTTAGAATGCCGTGGGCGGGGATATCAATGGTCGTTGTGGTAGATTGTTTTATAACCACATCATTTACATAGATCCTGGGAAGAACAGGTATCTCAAGGTTGTATTTACCTACCAGGTACTTTGTGGTACTGTTCACTTTTTGCACATTCAGCGTGTTCAAATCACCTTTTTCACGCACAATGACTCCCAGGTCACGGTAGCGGTTCCCACTGGTTGTAATTTTCATTTCTCCCTGTGGAACATCCGCCGCAACAATTGTATGCCGGCCCTTTAAAATTTTAATTTCTCCAACTGTGACCGGCGGGAGTGTATGTACCACCATTCGATAAGTCATTAAAGGGTCAAGGGTGATGGTATCCGGGTTCCCCCTGTTGTTTATAGTGTGGATATAGTTGTACATGAGTTTCCCGGATTCCACATCATAAAAACTCATATTTACATTTGTTTCAGATGGATATCCTTCAATATCGAGAAGGTTCACCTGTGCGGAGGTTGATTTTAATGCTTCAGATATCACTACATTGAGGACTTCCTGAAAACGTACTTCATCAGCCGCGTTATAAAACTGCCCGATACACTCAAATGTTCTTCTGAAGTGCAGGTCAATGCCGATTCCTATGATAAAGGGCTTAAGGATGATCCCCTTTTTCTGTAATTCCTTTGAAACCGAACACGGGTCTCCTTCGCAGGCTTCAATACCATCGGTGATGAGAATGACAATATTCCGGCAGTCATCACAATTTGTAAAATCATTGGCAGAAAGTGCAAGGGAATTGGCAATGGGAGTGGTCCCCTTGGGACTGATATACCTCAGTCTTTGTTTGATTCGGGAAGCATTTGAAGGTCCGAAGGGCACTTCCAGACGGGTGTCATTGCAATCCTGTGGCGGGACCACGCTTTGATGTCCGTAAACTCTTAATGCCAGTTGAATGTTACTGAGTTTTTCAAGACTATCCACCGTATGGATAAGAAATTTCCTGGCAATGTCAATCTTACGGTTCTTCTCCCAGTAACCAGCCATGCTTTGTGAGCAATCCAAAACAAAAAGTATCCGGGTGGTGGGCGTAACTACCTTGTTGTTTGTCAGTGGGATCTGCGCTGCAAGATCCCTGAATAAAAAGCTTCCAACAATGACCAGCCAGAATGTGATGGATTTAATTTGCATAATAATCATCTTGACACACCCTGATAAAGGTAGTAAAAAACGATTTACAAAAATCAAAACACCGATCAGGACTTTTCTTATGACGGAGAATAAATGTACTTTTGTGCACACTTTTGAAAAAATATGTTATGGGGTTAAAATGTGGGATAATTGGAATTACAAACTCCGGAAAAACAACACTTTTTAATTGCATTTCGAATACAAAAGCTGAGATTACAATCTTTGCTTTTAGTTCAGACAAATCAAATGTGGGAATGATTAATGTTCCAGATCCGCGGTTGAGGGAACTTGAAAAACTTCAGAAAACTCAGAGAATAATCCCCACAACAGTTGAGATCGTCGATATACCCGGATTAACAAGAGGATCCGGCACAGGCGAAGGAATCGGAAATTCATTCTTGTCAGATATTCGCCACACCGATGCTTTAATCCATGTAGTGCGGTGTTTTGAAGATGACAAACTGCCACATGTGGAAGGATCAGTAAACCCTGTAAGAGATAAAGAAATCGTTGACCTTGAGCTTCAGATCCGGGATCTGGCATCCATTGAGAAAAAAATTGAGAAACTATCCAGACTGGTTAAGTCGGGTGATAAGAATTCAAAACGGGGATTGGAAATTCTTAAAACCTGTAAATCCCACCTTGAAGGTTTTAATCCCATTCGTACTCTGGAGATGCCCGAAACGGACCGTATCCATTTTGAGGACCTTTGCCTGCTCACAGAAAAACCCGTGATGTACATTTGTAACGTTGATGAGAGTTCTGCCGTAAAAGGTAATGGATATGTTGACCGGCTCAGGGAAACCGTCTCTGCCGAAAAGGCTGAACTTCTGGTCATCGCAGCAGGCATGGAAGCCGAGATCGCAGAACTGGAAGAAGAGGCCGACAGACAGGCTTTCCTGAATGATATAGGCCTGGGAATTCCCGGCGTGCATAAACTCATCAGGACAGCCTATAAATTGCTGGACCTGCGAACATTTTTTACTGTGGGACCAAAAGAGATCAGAGCATGGACATTGCGTACAGGAATGAATGCCTCTCAGGCTGCCGGAGTCATTCACAGCGACCTTGAGCGCGGATTTATACGGGCAGAGGTCATGCATTATGGAGACTTTATAAACCTGGGATCCGAACAAGCCTGTAAGGAAAAAGGAAAACTTCATGTGGAAGGAAAAAACTATATTGTGGAAGATGGCGACATCATTCACATCCGGTTTAATGTTTAGCGTATGAAAAAGGTACGGAACTTATATATCTGGACCATCATCAGCCTTTTCGGAGGCGCTGTTTTTGCACAGGAAACACCTCACAGTAAAGCATTGACCAGCCTGGAAAACAGGGGAGAAGTTATTTTGCAGATTACCCATCCCGGTACGGATATTTTAAGACAGATCTCGGAATTTCTTTCTTTAGACCATGTCGATTCAATTTATGTCAGGGCTTACGCCAATGCCAGACAATTTGAGGATTTCCTGAAAACGGAACTGGATTATTCCGTGCTGGACCATCCGGGTAAACAATGGCCTGCCCGCCGGAAAAGTTACCTGCCCGTTAGCTCCTGGGAAGTGTACCCTACCTACCAACAGTATGATTCGCTGATGGTGAAATTTGCTGAAAACCACCCCGGGATCTGTAAATTGGATACCATCGGAACCTCTGAAGAAGGACGCTTATTATTGGCAGTCAAGATCTCCGATAATGTTGCGCTGGATGAACCGGAACCGGAATTTTTCTACTCTTCTACAATGCATGGGGACGAAACGGTTGGCTATGTGCTGATGTTACGGCTTATTGACTATTTGTTGAATAATTATGGCCTGGATGCCAAGGTAAGCAGGCTTGTTGACAGCGCAGAAGTCTGGATCAATCCCCTGGCAAACCCCGATGGTACCTATAGGGGAGGAGAACATACCGTATCCGGAGCAGTAAGATTTAATGCCAATGCTGTAGATCTGAACAGGAATTTTCCCGATCCTGAGGATGGACCACATCCCGATGGAAATGCCTATCAGGCTGAAACTTTAGCAATGATGAAATTTATTGAAACCAGAAACTTTTCCATGTCAGCAAATTTTCATTCAGGGGCTGAGGTGGTAAATTATCCCTGGGATACATGGGTGGCCAGACACGCCGACGACGACTGGTTCCAATTCATTTCCCACGAATATGCAGATACAGTGCATGCCCACAGTGCGAATTATATGACCGGTTATAACAATGGCATTACAAATGGCTTTGACTGGTACTCCATAAGCGGGGGACGGCAGGATTATATCACCTATTTTAAGCAGGGTCGTGAAACAACTCTTGAAATTCATGATCTTAAAATAACACCTGAATCCCAGCTTAACCAGTTATGGGAATACAATTACCGGTCATTTTTAAATTATGCTTCACAGGTGTTATTTGGTGTCCGGGGGTTTGTAACCGATGCCGTTCTGGGAACTCCGGTCCCGGCCATGATCACTGTTGAAACCCATGATTCCGATAGCTCCGTAATTTATGCAGATACCCTGAATGGATTTTATGTACGCCTTCTGAAGGCGGGACAGTATAGCCTGACTTTTTCAGCCGAGGGATATTTCAGCACAACTGTTGCAGGAGTCAGCCTCTCAGATCATAAAGCCACCAGGCTCAATGTCTCGCTTATTCCAAAATCCAGCTCAGTTCCTTCAAATACCCTGAATTCAAACCGGTACAGGGTTTTTCCCAATCCATTCCATGAGACACTTATGATCCGCCTGGATCTTGAGCAATGGTCAAAAATCAGTTTTACAGTGCTTGATATTACAGGCAGGATACTGTACAGCTCAAAACCTGTAACATTTCCTTCCGGGGTTCATGAAGAGGAATTGAATCTCTCATCACTTGCTCCGGGAACCTATATATTGCTGATTCATTCCAACGGGCATGCAACTCCCTTCAGGATCCTCCAGCAGTAGCCGGATTGTTACGAATAGGTTATTATAGCCTGATCTATCATCCCTGGCTTGATCCGGGATCCAGCCGCTTAGCGCTTTTAAAGTGCTTAGCGGCTTTCCAAACAATAACCTTCCGGAGTCCCTGCGACCTGGAAGCCTTATGGTATTCATTCCGACACTGCCAGGACCTCCGGACGCTGGCAGGTCTGCATTATGCAATACGACCCGCCTGCCCGATACAAGCGGTCCGACGGATTATTATGATTAGGTTATTATCTTTGTTCCCTCATCAGGAGATAATTTGATTTGTTTAATAAAATGAAACACTTTTCTGCACAAAAGACCATTGCATGTCTGACCGTATTTTTGATGTCTGTTATTGGCGCTGCACAACAGCCGGCAAGAATTCCAACAGAAAGACCTGAACTGATCATCGGGATTGTTCTGGACCAGATGCGCCCCGATCAGATCCATAAATACTGGGACAAATTCGGACCGGGTGGATTTAAAAAGCTGATGAACAACGGCACAGTGTCCATGCAGGCCGGCTTTCATTATTACAACACACAAAGTGCACCTGGAAGTGCCACCATCGCCACAGGGACACAACCTGCCGTTCACGGCATTGTTTCGGACGACTGGTTTGAGTTGCTGCATGAGGACATGACACATGCCACTGCAGATCCTTCGGTTTCCTCAGCCGGAGGAAGTTATGAAAACGGAAAATACTCTCCTGTGAATCTTCTTGTATCCACCCTGGGTGATGGATTAAAACTTTCAACCAGGTCGCAGTCAAAAGTCTATGGAATTGGCCTTGAGAATGAAATGGCAGTGCTTTCTGTGGGGCACGCTGCGGATGCAGCTTTCTGGTTTGATACGGAGCGGGGAAACTGGATCACCAGCTCATTCTACAGGGATTCCTTGCCGGAATGGCTGACCCTGTTCAATGATAAACGATTTCCCGACTTGTATCTTGACAGGTCATGGACCCCCCTTTTGCCCGGTCAACCCGATTCACTTTATTTGCCGGATAGCCTGCAAACCCGGAATGGATTTGACGGGATCCGGGGATTTCCCTACGACCTGAGCAGGATCAGCAGGATTGACAGGAGAACCAAAGATTATTCTTACCTGCTGTGTACCCCATTTGGACAAACACTAACCATGGATCTTGCACAAACTCTCATACTTGAGGAGGGCCTGGGACAGGATGAACATCCTGACATGATCATGATCAATCTCAGCACACCGGGTGCCGTGGCAGTTAGATTTGGCTCCGGGTCCAGGGAGATGGAAGATGTGTTTTTGAGACTGGACAGGGACCTGGAACATTTACTTACTAATGTGGAAAACCATATTGGGGAAAACCGGATACTGGTATTTCTAACTGCCACCCACGGGATGCAAATGGAACCAAAATACCTGGAAAGCCTCAAACTGCCTGTGGGCCGGTTTAGCAGGCAACAGGCCCTCTCACTATTGAGGAGTTATTTAAACGTAAAATATGGAAAGGGTGAGTGGGTTAAAGGCTATTATGGAAACAGTATTTTCCTGAACCGGACATTGATTGAAGATTCACAAATCAAATTGAACGAATTGCGTATGCAGGTTGCAAACTTTATGGTGCAGTTTGCAGCGGTTACGGATGCGGTATCTGCAACTACACTTTCTGCCGGAGAGTTTTCGGAGAATATAAGAGGATTTGTTCAGAATGGTTACCACCCAAAACGCTCCGGGGATGTGCTGATTGTGTTGAGATCAGGATGGACTCTGGATGAACCGGGAAGAACGGGAACGGGCTATAATTACGACCGGAAAGTCCCCTTGATCTGGTATGGCTGGAAAATCGGAAAACGCAGTATATACAGGGATATTGATATGGCAGATATTGCCCCTACCTTGTCTTTTTTTCTGAACATACCCCCGCCTGATGCCGCTTCCGGCAGTCCTATACTCGAATTGCTTGAATAAGAAACACAATTTTTGTTTATATACAGTTATTTATATATTTGCAAACTGTTTTTGAATATTTAACCAAATGCAATTGAAAATGAGTACTATTAAAAGATTATCAGTTAAAAGTATGGCCCTTGTCCTGTTTGTTGCTGTCTCATTGTCAGCCCATTCACAATCGGTAAAGGAAGCCGTAGAGGCCTATAATAAGGGTGCAACTCTTATTAAAAGCGATCCTGCCGGTGCCATTACGGCCTTTGAAAAATGTGTGAGCATCAGTGAACAACTTGGCGCGGAAGGAAATGAAACCAAAGCCAACGCTGAAAAACAACTGCCAACACTATACTACACAGTAGCCATGAACAGTTACAAGAAAAAAGAATATTCATTGGCTATAAAAAAGTTTGATGAGGCCATTGTAGTGGCTGAGAAGTATAACAATAGTAACATCCGGAAAAAAGCAGAAAGAATTATTCCCCAGCTTTATAACATTGAGGGAACTGCCTTTTATAAAAGCAAGGACTTTGATAATGCCCTGGCTTCCTTTGAGAACGCCATTGAAAGGAATGCGAATTTCGCAAAACCATATCTGGGTAAAGGATTGGTGTATAAGAATAAAGGGGAATTCGACAAGATGCTTGCTGCCTGTGATAAGGCTATTGAGGTTGGACTGGCCACGGGAGATGCTAAAACGGTTGCTTCTGCAGAGAAACTGGCCCAGAACACCATGTTCAATAACGCCGTAAAGGCACTGGACGGGCAAAACTGGGACGAGGCCGAAAAAAATCTGAAGTCCTCAATCCTGTATGGTAATAACAGTACCGATGCCTTTTTTCAGCTTGGCAAGGTGTACAGCGCCCTGAAAAAGTGGGAGGACTCCATCACCAACTTAACCCGTGCCCTGGAACTAGAACAGGGAGATGACTCTGCCAAAGCCAGGTATTATTTTGAACTTGGAAATGCCTATGTTGGCAAGGGTGATACCGGCGCAGCCTGCAGTGCATACAAAAATGCCATGTATGGCCAATATGCTGAAAATGCCAAATACCAGGTTGAAACCGTTCTGAAGTGTAAGTAACTCATTTGCCGCCGCCGGCAACATTCCCCTCCTTCGAAAAAGGAGGGGTGGATTCCGACCGGGAGGGAGGGAGGCGGGGTGGTTCTTAAGTACAGGCAAGAAAGTACAAGCTTCAAAAGAAGAGCGTCATCCTGAAACCCGGCCTGCGCAGCAGGACGGGGGTTCAGGATCTCATTGACATTTTACGGTATTATTGGTGCATTCAACCTCCTAAACCTCCTAAACCCTTTTATTTCATTAACTTCTTCATCTCACAGATATCCTCTGTCAATCCCGGATTTTTCTCCATAGCGTTTCCCACAACAACCATATCGGCTCCGGCCGTATAGGCAATACGGGCATCTTCCAGGCTACGTATCCCACCACCGACAATCAGTGGAATGGAAATGTTCTTTCTGACTGCAGCAATGGTTTCTGCACTCAATGGAGACCTGGCGCCCGATCCGGACTCGAGATAGATGGTCTGTAACCCCAGCATCTCGCCGGCCTGTGCAGTGGCTACTACCAGATCGGTTTTTCCCGTTGGAATGGGCCTGGAATTACTCATATAACCTACCGATGTGGTATCTGCATCCCCAACAAGGATGTAACCTGTAGAGATGATCTCCAGTGACAACTTTGACAATATGGGTGCGGCAAGTACATGGTTCCCTATCAGGAGTTCAGGGTTGCGACCGGATATCAACGAGAGCAAAAGAATCCCATCGGCATGAGGGGAAAGCTGCAAAAGACTTCCCGGAAATATGACCACCGGAATACCTGTATGTTTTTTAATGGCCCGGATAGATTCATCCAGGGGTTCCGACACCAGACTTCCACCAATGAAGATCAGGTCCACACCATGCTTTTCTGCATGCCGGGCAACATCCTCAAGCGATTTCCGGTCCAGGTTTTCAGGATCTGCCAGGATTGCAAAATGTTTCCTTTTCAGGTCTGGATCAAACAGATTCTTATAGATCATTATCCACTTTATTTACAGCACATTACTAACACATAATTGTTCCTCCTGAAATAGTGCAGATCAAACGTCTGGTGTATGTTCCGGGTATGCACCGTCCCCTGAATGATCCCTTGATCAGCAATTTCAAATGGATGGATGAATAAATGGCTCTTAAAATTCAAATGGCCCTTGTCACAAATCTTATAAAGGGCCTCTTTGGCACACCAGTGTACATACATATGGTAATTTTGCAGTACCTCATCATTTGTAATGATCTCATCCGAATGTATGAACCTCTCTTTGATTTTTTCTATCCGGTGCGACATGAATTCTATGTCTATACCTACCAGTTTGGTTTTACTGGTTAGCATGGAGGTGAGTTTATGAGAATGAGAAATGCTGATCTGGCAGGAATTGTTCCTAAGGAAGGGTTTTTTGGATTCTTTGTACAGGATGCGATTATTTTTTCCGGTAAGTTCCTTTAAAAGGACCCTGACACTCAAATATTCCAGCTTGCGGCAATGATTTCGAAAAGATTGAATGGTCTCTTTCTCTTCATGATCAAGTTCCACCAGATCCATTAATTGGTCATAATCTTCAGTGATCTCCCAGGTTCCCAACAAGCAGCCCGGAATAATTTCCCGCTTTTCAAGTACACCCATATGGTTCTTGGATCTTAATTCTGAATGCAAAAATACCTAAACCGGTTTAATTCCACTCAAAGGTATCGATAAAATGGAATATATCTTCCTTGAAAAAATTGATGACAGGACGTAATGAATCCTTATTAACCTGAGTTCGAAAATACAACGCACCCCTGAGGTAATGCCTGGTACTGTCGGTTAGATAAAACTGTACCGACGATGCAACATCACCTTCGATCTCGTAAAAGATCCCGAAAACCCGTTCTTCAGTTCTTTGTATGACCATTTCATTTATGGCATCGGCTTTCACCGAATGTTTGTATGCAAGAGTGTGTGCGTCTTCCAGGAAAGCCCCGAGGTTGTTTGACACTTCTTTATAGCTGATATGTATGATCCCGTTATAACCGGGAAACTCTATATTGATCCAGCAGGGTTCTGAATTGACTTCCTGGTCGGGGACCACCCTCCCGTAAACAGGGAATTCAAATCTGTATGGACAATCACCTGAATAGGTTTGGTATTCTTTTTCAGGAAAATCTATCCTGTAGTATCCCCTGGGTTTGGGTACGGATCTTTGACGGCAACTTCCGGTGAAAAGCATCAGAAGCAGCAACCCTGAAACAAAACAGAGTATGGATACAGATCGTCTATTCATCTGCCGGATTGGTTTTAACCCTGATCTGTTTTATCCGCCGGTTATCTGCAGCAAGCACCTTGAACTCAATATTTCCGGCCTTGAACATTTCATTCTTGCCGGGAATCTCACCTTTTAACTCCAGAAGGAGTCCTGCAAGTGTATCGGCATCTCCCTTTATCTCATCAAAGATGTGGTCTGACAAGTCAAAAATCTTATAAAAATCCACGAGCAAAGTTTTTCCTTTGAAAATATATGAGCCGTCTTCCATTTTACTGTAGAAAGATTCGTCTTCATCAAATTCATCGGAGATCTCACCCACAATTTCTTCCATAATATCTTCAAGGGTCACTATGCCGCTGGTGCCACCATACTCATCAATAACTATAGCCAGATGGATCTTTTTAACCTGGAACTCTTTGAGCAGGTCGCTGATCCTTTTGGTTTCAGGGACATAATAAGGCGGCCGGATTAAAGATTGCCATTTCACATTCGATTTTTTATGGATGTGTGGCAGGAGGTCCTTAATATACAGGATCCCCTTGATGGCATCAATGGATTCAGAAAAGATTGGGATCCTTGAGTAGCCGGAATCAAGAATGCTCCCCGGAAGTTCTGAGAATGGAGTGGATAAATCAATGGCAAAGATGTCTATACGTGATTTCATGATCTCTTTGACATCAATATTTCCAAACTTAACAATACCTTTCAGGATGTGTCCGTCTTCCGCAATGTCTGTGGTTGGCAGATCCAGAGCATCCGACAGGTCATCCATGGAGATGTTTGTTTTTTTTGCTGCCAGACGCCTGTTCACAATTCTTGTTGAGGTCACCAGTATGACCACAATTGGTTTACATATTGTTCCAAGGAATCCCACAGGGCCGGCCATGATCAGGGAAAATTTGATGGCATTCCTGTTGGCATATATCTTCGGCAGAATTTCTCCAAATAATAGTAACAGGAAAGTGATGAGAACTACCTGTACCAATATGGCCAATACCCGGGAACCCCCAAAATCAAACAGGGTATTTGAGATATACGCTGAGATGATCACCACCCCAACATTCATAAAATTGTTGACAACAAGAATGGTTCCAAGGAGGTAGTCCGGCTCTTTGAGCAGTTTAAGTACCTTATCAGTGCGTTTACTTTTTCTTTTTCTAAGCCTTTCAAGGTCACCGGGATTCAAAGAAAAAAAAGCCACTTCCGATCCGGAGATCATGGCAGAACACCATAATAGCAAAATAAGGATCGCAAGCCAGATAACGATCATGGTTGAAAATGGCTGCGCCAGAGTGTACAGTTCAGCCACCAGGGAAAAGGGAATAGGTTCTTCGGATTCCAAAATGAGATTAATTAAGGGCGCCTATGACTAAAATGGCAGGTCATCATCCCCGTTAACCGGAATATTAGTGTCTGCATCCACACTGCCTGCATCACCTTCATTAGCATTGGAAGCCTGCGAGGGTTCTGAGCCCTTGGCATCCTGAGAACCATCACTTTTTTTGCCAAGCATTTGCATGTTGTCACCAATAATTTCGGTGATGTATCTCTTAATGCCTTCCTTATCATCGTATGAACGGCTTCTGATCTTCCCTTCAATATACAAAGGATGGCCTTTTTTAACATATTTTTCAGCAACCTCAGCAAGCCTTCGCCAGAGAACCACATTATGCCATTCCGTGTTTGTAATCCGGTCTCCGTTTTTATTGGTATAGGTCTCGCTGGTTGCGAGCGGAAACTTCGCTACAGCTACCCCGCTTTCAAGATATCTGACTTCAGGGTCTTTCCCTACATTACCTATAAGCATTACTTTGTTAATCATGTATTTTATCCTTTAATATTCATTATAAAATTAGCAATTTTTAAGGCCATAAACAAAACAATCAAAAAATATGAGGGTTTCTTTTCAGATATGAACTGATGAGAGCCGGAAGGGCATAATCTCCGAGTTTTGAGACCTCTGTTACCGTGTGGTCCGGCAGCCTTGCACACCCCCCGGGAAGAGCCTCAACTTTGTAAAAACAGGCATGAATGATCTGATGGCTGAGTTTATGAATGATGTTTCCCGGAACTGGTGTCATGGGGATGCCCTGTTCCAATCCAAAAAACACCCGGGCTTTCTTTGTGACAGATGCGGTGGACGTTCTGCTTCCGGTTTCAATACATGGAAATTCGAATAACCCGGGCCAGATGGAATCCTTGTTCCGCTGCCGGATGAGGACCTTGTTATTGCCTGTGAAAATAAAATAATGAAGAAACCTCCTCCTAATGCCTGGCTTTTTCTTTTTTGGCGGGAGCAATGCCACCAGATCGTTTTGGTATGCATAACAGTTTTCAGGAAAGGGACATCTGCGGCACTCGGGATTTGCCGGCACGCATTGCAGGGCTCCGAACTCCATGATGGCCTGGTTATATACGCCGGGCCTTTGTTTATCAATCAGGACCCCTGCTTGTAACCGGATATCTTTCTCAAATGCCTTCTCCTTACTATGGCCGATTCCAAAATATCGCGACAAAACCCTTGTGACATTGCCATCAATAACCGGATATGGCTGTCCGAATGCAAATGAGGCTATGGCAGCTGCCGTGTAGGGACCAATCCCCTTAAGACTGAGAATGTCAGTGTAATCCATGGGGAAATATCCGCCGAACTTCTCCATCACTACCTGCGCCGAAATCTGCATATTTATGGCGCGGTTATAATATCCAAGACCCTGCCAGACAGTCAGAATGCTTTCCGTATCAGCTTCCGCCAACGATTCAACCGTAGGAAAGATATGGATGAATTTCTTATAATAATCCAATCCCTGGCGTACCTGTGTTTGTTGCAAAATGATTTCAGATACCCAGATAAGGTATGGATCATGGACCGGCCTCCAGGGCAGTTCCCTTTTATTCTTTTCATACCATAAAATCAAATCTCCTGAATTGAAGACCATGGTTTCAATTTTTCTACTGATGACAAAAATAAAACTATATGATTTGATAAAAGTTTAAAAATCTTTTTATATTTGCAGTCCCAAATGAAATGTTTTGTAAACTATTGATAACTAAAGATTTTAAAAATGACTAAAGCAGACATTGTAAACGAGATCTCCAAAAATACCGGAATCGAAAAAGTAACCGTTCAAAAAACAGTTGAAGCTTTTATGGAAACAGTAAAAGGCTCACTTGTTAAGGATAAGAATGTTTATTTAAGGGGTTTTGGCAGTTTCGTCATTAAGAAAAGAGCTGAGAAAACAGCCAGGAATATTTCTAAAAATACAACCATCATCATTCCTGAGCATTTCATACCTTCATTTAAGCCTGCTAAATCTTTTGTCAATAAGGTAAAAGGTAACGTTAAGCGATAGGTTCCCTAAGATGTTTTAAGACTACTTTTATGCCTAGCGGAAAGAAAAGAAAAAGACATAAGATGGCAACCCATAAGCGTAAGAAACGCTTACGGAAAAACAGACACAAGAAGAAGAAATAACTTCTTTCAATACAATGTTTTTTTTGATTCCTGTTGAACCTAAAGATCCTGCCGGGCCTTTAGGTTTATTGTATTTCTTCATAAAGCACTTGTGCAAGTTGTAATTTAATAGTTTAATATGTTGGCATTGTGAGCAAGGAACTAGTGATTGATGTAACTTCTTCGGAAATTACAATTGTCCTTCTGGAAGACAAACGACTGATTGAACTTAATAAGGAAAAGAGTAACCTGCAGTTTGCAGTTGGAGACTTGTATTTGGGGAAGGTTCGCAAGATCATGCCTGGTCTGAATGCAGCCTTTGTAAACGTAGGTTATGAAAAAGATGCTTTTCTGCACTATCTTGACCTGGGCGCCCAGTTCCAATCCCTTCATAAATTCCTGAGCTTGCTGCACTCAAAAAAGGGAAAACCAATCACTGTACCAAAATTCAGGTCAGTGCCTGATATTCCCAAAGATGGTAAAATCTCAGATGTGCTGAGGGCCGGTCAGCAAATCCTGGTTCAGATTGCCAAGGAACCTATCTCAATGAAGGGCCCCAGACTCACCTCGGAAATATCTATCGCCGGACGTAATATTGTGCTGATCCCTTTTTCAGATAAGGTCTCAATTTCGCAAAGAATTGAATCTGATGAGGAACGAAACCGGCTGAAAAAACTTCTGCAAAGTATCAGACCTAAAAACTTCGGGGTGATAATACGCACTGCCGCTGAAGGAAAAAAAGTGGCTCTGCTTGATGGTGAGTTGCGCTCCCTCATAAATAAATGGGAAGAGGCTACAGATGCCATGAGGCACGGCAATGCCCCTAAACTGGTTATAAGTGAACTCAATAGAACGACTGCTTTACTGCGCGACATCCTCAACGTTAGCTTCAACAATATTCATGTAAATGATGCCTCCCTGTGTGGAGAGATCAAAGAATACCTTCAAACTATCGCCCCTGAAAAGGTGAAAATCGTTAAACATTACGAAGGGAAAACACCCATATTTGAACATTTCGGGATCAACAAACAACTGAAACTGCTGTTTGGAAAAACAGTATCATTCAAAAATGGGTCCTATCTGATCATTGAACATACCGAAGCCTTGCATGTTATTGATGTGAATAGCGGCAACCGTTCCAAATCCGGCGACAACCAGGAGACAAACGCCCTGGAAGTAAACCTGGCTGCAGCTGAAGAAATTGCCAGGCAACTCCGGCTGCGGGACATGGGTGGCATCATTGTCATCGATTTTATTGACATGGTAACCGCATCTAACAGACAGCTTCTTTATGAAAAATTTAAGGAAGCCATGGCCGAAGACCGGGCCAAACACAATATCCTTCCCCTGAGTAAATTTGGCCTGATACAGATCACCAGACAACGGGTCCGGCCCGAAATGCACATTGATACAAGAGAATCCTGCCCAACCTGCCGGGGAACCGGAACCGTTGCTCCAACAATAACACTCGAAGAAGACATTGAACACACACTGAAACAAATTCTGACCATCCAGCAATTCAAGAATGTTACCCTCCAGGTGCACCCTTACATTGCAGCCTACCTGGGTAAGGGATTTTTCTCCCTGATCAGAAAATGGAAATCAAAATACAACCTGAAAATCAACCTGCAACCCATATCTTCCTTTAATCTCCTTGAATATCATATGCTCGATCCATATAATGATGAGATCATTCCTGAACAAATGTCAGATGACTGACCGGGAAGATTGGCCGGAAAGATTAAATTTGAAAAAAATTATATGATGAAAAAGAGTATTCTATCTGTACTTGTTATTCTGACTATCACCGTGGGTCAGGCTTTTACTCAGGTGTTAAAGCCGGTACAATGGGAATTCTACCTGGAGACTCTAAGTGATAATGAATTCAACCTTGTGTTTGAAGCAAACATTGATGATAACTGGCACCTGTATGCCCAGGAAATCCCCCCCGGAGGCCCCATCCCAACATCTTTCACATTTACAGAATCCGATGATTATGAGCTTGTGGATGGTGTTGTGGAAATGTCTGAGGCAGAAGAAAAATTTGATGCCAGTTTTGAGATGGATCTGAAACTCTTTTCTAACCAGGCCATCTTTAAGCAAAAGATACGTTTCAGTACCAACCGTCCTTTTAAGATAGAGGGTTTTGTGGAATTTATGACCTGTGACGATGAACGATGCCTCCCACCTGCTGAAGAAGATTTCAGCTTTGCTTTTAATCAAAAATCAGATCCGGCCGTAGCGCCCCTGATAAATTCTGAGACTCCCGGATCGAAAGGCATGCTGGGATTCTTTCTGATCTCAATTTTAACCGGACTGGCAGGGATCCTTACACCATGTGTGTTTCCAATGATCCCAATGACCGTGGCCTTTTTCTCGCAGGGCTCAGAATCACGTGGAAAATCCATCGTTAAAGCATTCATTTTTGGACTGTCCATCATGCTGATCTATACTTCAATCGGAGTGATCGTTTCACTCACCAGTGCCGGAGCCGATTTTGCCAATAACCTGAGTACACACTGGATCCCCAATACCTTATTCTTCCTGTTATTTCTGGTGTTTGCAGCTTCATTCCTGGGAATGTTCGAATTGGTATTGCCGAGCAGTCTTGTGAATAAAGCCGACAAACAAGCGGATAAAGGCGGTTATGTTGGTGCATTCTTTATGGGATTAACCACTGTATTGGTGTCTTTTTCATGCACCGGCCCTATCGTAGGTGCACTGCTGGTGGAAGCAGCATCCGGCGATGTGGTGAAACCCGCACTGGGTATGTTTGGATTTGGATTTGCTTTTGCACTGCCCTTTACCATCCTGGCGATATTCCCGTCGTGGTTGAATAAATTGCCCAAATCAGGGGGGTGGCTGAATTCAGTGAAGGTCGTGCTTGGATTTATTGTACTGGCCTTCAGTATGAAATTCCTGATGACTGTCGATTTAACCTACCATCTGGGAATTTTCACAAGAGAAATCTACCTGACTATCTGGATCGTGTTGTTTACCCTGATGGGTTTTTATCTTCTCGGAAAGATCACATTTCCGCACGATAGCGATGTTTCCCATATCAGTGTCCCCCGGTTAGTGCTGGCAATCATTTCATTTGTTTTTGCACTCTATATGGTCCCGGGACTTTTTGGGGCCCCTCTGAAGGCAATCTCAGGCTTGATCCCACCCATGGAACGGCAAAGCTTTAACCTGGGCGACAGATCTGGCGCCTATCCTCAACCGGCAAAAGAGGAGACCGCGTCCTCCCTCTGCGAAGACCCGAAATATGCTGATTTTCTGTATTTACCCTACGGACTGGAAGGCTATTATGACTATGAACAGGGCATGGCCTGTGCACGGGAATTAAATAAACCGGTTTTTCTTGACTTTAAAGGGCACGCATGCAGTAATTGTAAAGAAATGGAAGCAAAGGTGTGGTCGGACCCCGCCGTCTTAAAAAGACTGCGTGAAGAATTCGTCATCATTGCATTGTATGTGGATGACCGGACCAAACTGCCGGAAGATGCATGGGTCACCTCTTCCGTGGATGGGAAAATCAAAAAAACCATTGGCAAGATAAACGCCGACCTGCAGATCTCTATGTTTAAAGTCAATTCACAACCTTACTATGCCATCGTGGATCATAACGGAAAATCACTGATCCAGCCTACAGCCTATGATCTTAATGTAAATAATTACATCAGTTTTCTGGATGCGGGAATAAAAGCCTTTAAAGGCAACTGAAAAACCGGTGAGTTTACCATCGTTTATTCTGGGGCTGTATCAAAAGTCAATAGAAAATATAACCACAGAGTAAAACCGCCTGGCGCTTAAGTTCATCAGTTAGTAAATAACGACAGATATGCCCGCTTTTGATACAGCCCCTTAGCCCATGTTAACGCAAGTTGCCTGATAGTAAGCTGAAAATCAAACAAGAAGAACGTCATCCTGAAACCTGGCCTGCGCAGCAGGGCAGGGGTTCAGGATCTCACAAAAATTTCACAAATATTTAATTCCTGAACTGTCAGTTATTCTTCGATGGAAAGTATTGCTGAATGTGTTGTTTCAGCATAGGCGTAAAAAAAGCCAAGTGCTCCATTGCTGATATTCCCCAGGATGTTGGCAGGTGCCGCCTGAAAAGGATCGTCAGTATATAGTGTTTCTTTGATAATGGCAATGCAATAGTTGTAATAATCCTTTGGAATAGAGACCATTTGCAGGGTCACCCAGCTTCCCTGGCGCGCAGTTAGAACCTGTACTCTCAACCCGTTGATGTAAGAACCGTTAATAAACTTGTCACTTGCAAAATAAAGCTTCAGGAGACTGTTTGTGAGGTAGATGTTTTCATTATATACACCCCAATAATAAAAATCGCCGGGAAACGGATGCTCCTGTGCATACAACTTTACATAATAATACTCTTTATCATCTTCATGTGTTTCAAACTTAATGGAGTCTATGAATGGCTTTCTGGGCATGGTTGATGCGGCTTCAAATACCTCTCCGTCAATTTCAGCTGTCATATAGTAAGAACGTCCGGGCCTTCCGGCGATTTCCTCAATACTCACATAATTTCCATTCCCGGCATCAATGTACGGGAAAGTATTAACTGAGTCTGTGACATAAACAGTGGCTCCTGCCACTCCCTCAGTTCGTTTATTTTCAAAATAGCTGGTCGTTTTTGTAATCCTGATTTTCTGACGTTCTGCCAAATTGGAAAAAGTACCCTCAAAGACAAAGCGGATATCGCTTTCATCCAGTTCAATGTTTATTTTTTCTGTGCACGAAACAAAGACCAGAGCCATGAGAAGAATGCCATATTTTATAGTTGTGTTCATGATCTTCAGAACCTGAAATTAAAACTGAGTGAAGGAACAAGAGGAAAGATGTACAATTTATAAGCCTCGGTTATGAGTTCATTATCTTCATTGGATTCAAAGAAATAGAACCAGGCATTTTTGCGGTTGTAAACATTATATATCGAAAAGTTCACATCCCAGTTAAAATCCTGATCAGGTTTCACCTTCCCTTTCAGGGTGACACTAAGATCGAGCCGGTGGTAAGCCGGTAGAGAGTAAGCATTTCTTTCGGAATATACAGGCACAACAATGTTCCCGAATTCGTACCTGCCTGTTGGGAAAGTGGCCGGTGAGCCGGAAAGATACAGCCATTGGGATGATAAGTTCCACCGGTTACCGGGACTGTAGGCCAGGAGGATTGAAAATTGGTGCCTCCGGTCGAAAGGTGAGGAGAAAGGTTTTCCATTATTGACATCTGCAAAGTACCGTGTGGTCTTTGATAAAGAATAGCTTAGCATGCCTCTCAGGTCGCCTGTTGATTTGTTGGCCATGAACTCTATACCAAATGATTCTGAATTTCCAAACCGGAGTTCACCCTCCAGTTCCGGGTTTAGGATGATGTTGGCATGGTCTTTATAATCAATCTGGTTTTTCATGTCCTTATAATAGGTCTCCACTGTTAACTCAATATTGATTTTCCTTATTTGCTTCACAAAACCAAGGGCTGCCTGTTCGGCAAACTGTGGTCTGATATTGGGATTTGAAGGCATCCAGATATCAATGGGTGTGCCTAAAGAAGTATTGGATATCAAATGCAGGTACTGGATGGTGTGATTATAACTGGCTTTCAGAGCAGTAGTTGGTGAAAGCAGGATTTTCATCCCCAGTCTGGGTTCAATGCCAAAATAGGAGTTGAATAGTTCCCCTTTTTCATATACCGTTGAATCTACTTTGACGAATGCATCATTAAAATTGTAAATGGTAGCTCCGCCTATATTCTGGAATAACGAACCCCTGACGCCGTATGTAATAAAAAAATTCGGACTGATCTTTTGCTCGTTTGAAAAATAGATGCCATGCTCAAGAGCCTGGCTCTCAGGAATGGCAAAATCATTAAAAACTGAGGAATCACCGGCTGCAATAATGTATCCGGGTTTGAATTTCCTGAGTGAAGATGAGATCCCGAATTTTATGGTATTCGAAGGATTGACATAAAATGTAAAATCATATTTTAACTGCACATCTGCCAGTGCTGCATTCCATTCAACCCCCGTTATATCTGCTGTTTGTCCAAGCCTGTAATCATACTGGCTGTAAATTACAGAAAGATTGGAAAAGATGCGTGATGAGAACAGGTGGTTCCATCTGATTGATCCGGCAATGTTGCCCCAGGTTACATAATAATCATTTCTGTATTTAAAAACATCCCTGCCCACATAACCGGAGAGAAAAAGCTGGTTTTTCTCATTGATACGATAATTTGATTTCAGGTAAAGGTCGTAGAAATATCCCCGGTTATCCCTGACTTCAGGATCTTTTGCCAATGGAAGGAAGATATCAGCATAGGAGCGTCTTGCTGAAATAAGGACGGAAGCTTTATCCTTAATAATGGGTGCTTCCAGGGTCAGCTTGCTCAGAATGGTCCCTATGCCCCCGGATCCTGAAAACCTGGTGCTGTTCCCCTCCTTTGTGGTCACTTTTAAAAAGGAAGAAAGTCGCCCGCCGTATTGAGAGGGGATGTCTCCTTTGTATATCCTTGATTCTTTTAGAATGTCAGAATTAAAAATGGAGAAAAATCCAAGTAGATGAGTAGGGTTGTATATGGTTGCTTCATCAAGAATAACCAGGTTCTGGTCGTAATTTCCCCCCCGCACCACATAGCTGGAGAGACCTTCATTGGTTGCCTGAACACCCGGCAATAATTGTATGGCCTTTATCAGGTCGGGTTCCCCGGTAATGGCAGGAAGCAGTTTTAATTGTTGGCTTGAAATACGACTGGAACTCATGCGGTTTGAAGCCAGCTGGGAATGATGCCTGTCTGTGGTGATCTCAACACTTTCAAGTTGTTCCGGACTCTGATATAGTGAGGTATTCAATATAACATCCCCCAGGAGCTTTACGCTTTTTGTGACATCCTGAAAGCCAATGAATGAATACGTGACCTGATAAGTGCCCGGCGGCAATCCTAAGGAATAAAAACCATAACTGTTTGATACAGTACCAAGATGCAGGGAATCGATATAAATATTGGCGCCGGCAAGCGCTTCTCCGCTCTTTTCAAGTACGTATCCGCTGAGGACAGATAGCTGGCCGGGTTTCTGACCGGATGCCATAAGGCCAATGGAGAGTATTAATATAGTTGCTGCATGACGCATGTTTACTATGCAGATGCTTTTTTTCGTCTTTGTATCAGCGTGGTTACTACTGTGTAAATAAACGTAATAATCCCAAAAAATAATGCAACGCGGCTGACAAAATCACCATGTTGTACATAATAGGTCACCTCTTCATTTGCATTGATCTCTGCCCTTATGACATCCGGCACCCACCAGTCAGTGGCCTGTGATATCTCACCTTTCTGATTAATAAAGCAGGAAATCCCGGTGTTGGCCGAACGGGCAATACTTCTTCTGGTTTCAATGGCCCTCAGACTGGAATAACTGAGATGCTGTTTGTATCCGGGCGTGTTTCCCCACCATCCATCATTGGTTATTACAAATAAAAGATTGGCATTGTTCTTAACGTAATCCGTGACAAACTCCCCATACACGGATTCGTAGCAGATCATGATCCCAACCCTGCCCCGGCCGGGAGTATTGAGAGTTGTGCGCTCATCCTGTGTGCCGTAGCTGCCCGTTGTGCCTCCAAGTTTGATGATGTGTTTTTCCAGACTCCTCAACAATCGTGGAAACGGCATCTTTTCCACGCCTACAACAAGTTTTGATTTATGGTAGGTTTGAATTTCAGCAGTGGAGTCAACTTGTATCCCGGCATTGTAAACCTCATAACGACGGTCTGAATCATTGAATTTCCGTGAAGTAATGGATGGCGCTTCATCATCATTATAGCTGTAATGGGAAGTCACACCGGTAATGTACACCACCTGTGGATATTTCTCAATAAAGCGTTTTATTCTTTGAATGCTCATGCTTCCATAGAAGTTGTTCTCCCAGATATTATCGTTAATAGCGGTCTCAGGAAAAACAACATAATCGGTTCCGGAATCTGTAAGGGAGTCCGCAAGATCAAACATCATGGTCAATTGGTCGTAATTTGACAGGCCTCCAAATTTGTCGTTGTATGGATCAATATTTGGCTGTACTACAACGATATCATAAGGATCAGAATGTTCTTCATAGCTGTGGAACATGATCATCGACAGGATCAGAGGGAAAAATATCAGGATGACTGCAACTGCAATCTCAAAGATATTATCCCTGAGGTTTTTTTTCAGGATGAAGTCCAGCAGGATGATGAATAAAAGAATGTTGATCATGAGGATCCAGGGAGTGGCGCTGGTCGCCCCGGTAAATTCATACCACTGGATCAGATTCAGGTCCTTGGCAAAACCATTACCGAGGTTTAACCAGGGCCACGACAAGTCCGCATTTAAATAGATGTATTCAAAACCTGTCCAGTAAACGATCAGACTGAAATATCCAAACTTATGACCCAGTGTTCTGTGGGTCAGGTGAAAGAGCCAGAATACCACGGCCATGAACAGGGAATTAAGCAAAATGGCAACCACTGCACCGAAAATGGTGGCATTGTAAATCCAGTAGGTGGTGAAAAGATTCCAGATGAAAAATACCAGGTAAGACCAGTGCAATGAATAAACCGGTTTGTTCAGCTCCCGGTTTTCATATAAATGCCGCTCAATGATCAGCAAGGGGATGAAAGCTACAAATAAAATGATCCCCGAAAAACCACCCATCCAGGGAAGGATCAACAGGAAAGCACTGAACCCAGATAAAAGGAACAATTGTTTTTTCTTTAATTGCTTCATTGCTTAAAACTTAAATTTCCACAAGTTTTTTCTTATTGACAAGATATACACCGATGAGAATAACAACGATCCAGGAAATCTCGTCCAGAGTAACTCTTTCTCCGTCAAAGATGCCCCAGAATACTGCAAATACAGGAATGATATAAGTCACTGAAGCCGCAAAAATGGCGGTGGTGTATTTAATAAGGATATTAAACAGGACCACCGCAATTACAGAGCTGAGAAGGGCAAGAATGACAATAAATCCCAGGTTCAGAAAAGCATCCGGAGTGGCAAATGAACTTTTTAAATCAGAGAATAAAAGATAAAACCCCCCAAACGGACCGATGAACATGAAAGATAAAACAGCAATACTCAAGCCATCCATACCGGCCAGTTTGTGTTTGATCTCGTTTACACTGATCCCGTAACAGAGAGTGGCTGCTACCACAAAAAATGCATACCAGCCATTCTGATTTTGTGCAAGGCTTTGATTCCCCCGGTATATAAGACCAACCGCACCGATAAAGCCAAGGACCAGCCCGATGATATTTATGAGCTTAATATGACTCTTGTAAAACACCAGACCAATGATGAATGTAAACAGCGGGGTCAGTGAGTTGAGTATCCCTGCTGTTGAACTGTCAATCTGGGTTTGAGCCTTGGTAAATAAAAATGCAGGGATCCCGTTGCCAATGACCCCGACTATTAATATGGACCTTAGATTATTTTTGTTGATCTTTTTTATTCTTTTTAAAAGAAAAGGTGTAAAGAACAGGAAGGTAAAAAAAATCCTGAATGATGCCACCTGGGTGCTTGAAAACGATTTCAGCCCCTTCTTCATGAGGATGAAGGAGGTCCCCCAAATCAAGGCAAGTATAAAAAGCATGGCCCATTGCCAGCCTTTTTTATTCAAATCCATTTCAAAAATTTCTGGCAAAGATAACCAATTTGTGCTCTGAATATGATGAAGTGGGATATTACAACGGGCTTTTTGTGAATTTCATAACTTTGTTTCGGCAATGAATTAAAATCAGGTACCCGTGAAAAAATATGACATTTACGTTGGCGGATCGTTCAGGAAGACCTCCAAAGCCCTTGAGGTGGTTAATCCTTATACCGGAACCGTTTTTGCAACTACCTGGCTGGCCGGGGCCGGCGAACTGGAAGAAGCCATACAGGCCGGATTAAACGCTCAAAAAGCCATGAAAGAATGGCCGGCCTTCAGGAAATTTCAGGCACTTTCGGCCATCTCTGATGATCTGGCCGCCAACAGGAAAGAACTTGCCGGAATCCTCACTATGGAATCAGGTAAACCAATGCGCTATGCACTGGGCGAGATAGACCGGGCATCCCAAACCTTCCTCGTGGCGGCTGAGGAGAGCAAAAGGATCCCCGGCGAGTACCTCCAACTCGACTGGACAACCCCGGGATCAGGTAAGGAAGGCTGGATCAAATACTTCCCCATAGGACTGATCGCAGGTATCGCACCTTTTAATTTTCCCATGAACCTGGCAGTACACAAAATTGCTCCGGCTTTGGCATCCGGGAATCCAATCATCCTTAAACCTTCCCGGTCCACACCCCTGTCTGTCCTGGAACTCGCCAGGATCATCGATAAAACCGGACTCCCCAAAGGGGCCGTTTCCATTTTACCAATGAACCGTAAAGCAGGAAATCAACTGGTTGAAGATGACCGTTTTCGAATGCTTAGTTTTACAGGATCACCTGAAGTGGGCTGGAATATGAAAAAGGAAGCCGGAAAGAAAAAAGTGGTTCTTGAATTGGGCGGAAACGCAGGAGTGTTGGTTTCAGATTCAGCAAATAGCAACCTTGCAGTCCAACGTTGCCTTATTGGCGGTTTTGCCTATTCCGGACAGGTGTGCATCCACGTCCAGCGTATTTATGTGCATGAATCTTTATTTGAAAGTTTCTCGCGGGAATTCATAAAGGCTGTGAAAAGTATCAGAACCGGCAACCCGCTGGATCCGTCAACAGAATTATCAGTTATGATAGACAGGGAAAATGCAGAGAGGGTGGAGGTATGGGTCCGTGAAGCTGTTGAAAACGGAGCCAAAATACTCACCGGAGGAAAAAAGAAAGGCTGCCTGTTTGAACCCACGGTCATTACCAACACCACTAAAACAATGCAGGTATGTAAACAAGAAGTCTTCGGGCCCGTGGTTGTCCTGGAAAAAGTGGCATCCTTTCAAAAGGGACTCGATGAGATAAATGATTCCGCATACGGACTTCAGGCTGGCGTCTTTACCGATAGCCTCACGGAAATGAACCTGGCCTTTGATTGCCTTGAAGTGGGGGGAGTGATCATCAATGACGTGCCAACCTTCAGGGTAGACCACATGCCCTATGGAGGTGTAAAGGATTCGGGATTTGGCCGGGAAGGAGTGAAGTACGCCATTCATGAAATGCTCGAACCAAAACTGTTGGTGAAAAATGTTCTCTAAACATGACACCAACCATAAATATTTGTGCATTTGTGGTTCTCCCACAGCGTTTCTGGTTTGCCTGAATCCTGAGGGTTTAAATCGTAAAAAATGAAGCTTATGACAGGAAATAAAACATAAGATCCTGAAGAGAAAATCTTTTTCAGCATTATCGAAAAATCAAAGCAGTTACACTTTTGGAATTTGAAAATTGAGTTTTGGGATTTATTTGTTATTTGGAATTTGATTATTGGGAATTATTAGTATTTATTCTGTTACGGTCCGGCAAAGCATCTTGCTTTTCCTTTGCATCAGGGTCGGACCTTTCGCCGCCTGACGATAAATGTCAGGTTCCAGGACTTACAGGGCTTCCTGGCGCCTGACAACCCCCGCCTGCCCGCAGGCAAGGCTTCAACCTTTCAACTAAATCCCAATTATACACATCAGGATATACCCCGGCAACTGCAAACACCAGGGTGCATATTTTCAAGTACGACTTTTTTTATACGCCTCCACAACTATAATTTACGGCATTCTTTTTGCAGGAGATGATCGAATTTCATACTTTTGCCTGATTTATTATACAGAAGCATTACAGATTGTGAGTTTTGAACCGGTCATACTTTTAAAGGGGCTCCTGATAGGGGTGCTGACTACCATACCGGTAGGTCCTATAGGCCTGCTTTGTATCAACCGTACACTGAACAATGGAAGACTGTCCGGTTTTCTCACCGGACTTGGTGCGGCCACTTCCGATACACTCTACGCCATCCTGGCCGGATGGGGACTGGCAGTGGTAATTCAGTTTGTTGAGAATGAACAACTGTATTTCAATATCATTGGATCATTGGTGATCATTGGCCTGGGGATGCTCATTTTCTTCAGCAACCCTGTAAAACAGTTTCGCAAATCAAAACCTCAGGAAAAAAGGATCAACTGGTACTTTTTTTCGGGTTTTTTGCTGACGCTTTCAAATCCCGTTGTATTACTTGTATTCCTTGCAGTCTTCACAACATTGAACCTGGAGAGTGCCTCTTCCTTTAACCCTCTTTTAACAGTGGCTGCGGGGATCTTCACAGGAGCCGTACTGGGTTGGTTTGGGGTGAGCACTTTATTCGCAAGACTTCGCAGGAACATGCGCCTGAGAAAGATCTTCTGGTTTAATAAAATTGCAGGCGCCGCTATCTTTACCTTTGGATTTGTTACCATCCTTGGTTTTCTTTTTACTCTTTGATTTCCCCCTTTCTTATTATTCAATCAGAATAAGACATTACTGGTTAAAATATTTTCCTGCAGTTAGGAGGTGTGAAAACTTTTTTTACTTTTATCCCCCAAACTAATGAAACTATGAGAAAATTTAAATGGATCATCGTTGTGCTTCCTGTGTTTCTCTTAACGGTAGCATGTAATTCATCAAATGAAACGCTCGAAGAAAAAGCCGCCCGTATTCATGCAAAGGTATTGACCGTTGATACGCATTGTGATACGCCAATGATGATCTACAGGTCGGGATTTGACCTTGGGAAAAGAAACGATCCGGCAAACAGGGGCGGAAAGGTTGATTTTATCAGGATGAAAGAGGGCGGTATGGATGCCATGTTTTTTGCCGCATTCATAGGTCAGGGAGAAAGAACACCTGAAGGCAATGAGCAGGTAAAAAACAGAGTCATGGAAATCATAGATACTATTTCTAAATGTACTGAAGCCTATCCGGAACTGGCACAGCTTGCAACATCACCAAAACACGCCTACATGAATCAGAAGGCTGGCAAACGATCCGTATTTATTG
>CAYOFK010000016.1:0-25626 GCA_964403185.1 uncultured Rikenellaceae bacterium
TGGCTTGATGAGACTTCCGATTCGCGTCTGGATGTTCCGGAGAATTCCAGAAGGGCTTATTTGGGAACGGGGTTGAACGGCGAAATTCACGGACAGATAGGCCGGATAAAAAGATTGAGAATGGACAAGTTCTATTTTGATTATCCGGTAGTGGCATTTCCAGATTCCACATCAGCCGGAGATGCTTTCAGCCTGGATGGCAGAAATGGCAGTCTCGGGTCAGAGATCCTCAGGCGCTTCAACGTCATTATTGACTACCCGCACCGGCAGCTCACCCTCACACCGAATAACAGCTATAAGGATCCATTCAGGGTTAACCGTGCAGGTATTGAAATCGTCGCCCCAATTCCCGGGTTTCCTTATTATACCATCTCGACCATTCGTAAGGGTTCTCCGGGTGCCCTGGCTGAACTAAAATCAGGGGATGTTCTTGTAACAATTAACCACAGGGGGGCAGACAGAATGACATTAAACGAGGTATATAATTACTTTGAGGGAAAAGCCGGTAAACGTATAAAGATCATTGTTCAGAGAAATGGGCTGTATTTTGTAACCTGGTTCTATCTTGAAGAGTACATTTAAAAATTCCATTCCCTGTCTGTCCTTTGTCTCCAGATTCCGGGCTCTTCATCCTTATTCGTCAAACCATCTTGCCTGCTCACATTCCCATGCATAGCAATCAGACAAGCTCACTCTTTATCCTTCCCGGCAGATCAAATGCATGCCTGATTTGGATAATTCATCTAATTATTCGTATCTTCAAAACCCATTGGTAACTGATTTAATTCACAGACGGGACAATAAACTAAAATCTAATATCAACCTCATAATCCTTTCACAACAATCCATTCATTGTTTTAGTGTATGAGTGAAAAGATCCTTAAAGCCCTGATGCAGTTGTTTGCAATTATTGCCAGACCTGAAAGCAATGAGAGCGACAGGCGTACAGTTGTAGCATCCTTTCTCAAAAGGCAGTTAAACAAGGAACTTGTGGATGTTTATCTTGATGTATTCGACGGGTATTATCAGATACATCAGGAAAAACAAAAGGAAAAACAAAAGAGAATCCGCCGGATATCCTCAAGTTCGGTCCGGGTTCTGAAGATCTGTACAGAAATCAACGAAGAACTGACCCAGAATCAAAAGATCATTGTTCTATTCCAGTTACTTGAATTTGCAGGTTCCGACGAAGATGAGATCACCGGACAGGAACTGGAGTTTATACGGACTGTTTCCGAGACCTTTAACGTCTCTGATGCTGAGTTCAAGGAGCTTACAGAATTTGTATTAAATACATTTGAGAAGGTACCAAGAACATCCAATCTCCTGGTTATTGACAGCCGTCAGGAAATGCCCATCCCAGAGGTAAAACACGTGTATTCACCCAGTATTCAAAGCCAGCTATGGGTTTTACAAATTTCTTCTGCCTACCTGTATCTTATTCGTTATGTCGGAGAGCAGGAATTATATATGAACAGCCAGCTCCTGCAAAAAGACAAGGTATATGTATTCAATACCGGAGCATCTATTCGTGACCGGAAATCAAAACCTATTTATTACTCGGATATTACCGGCCGGTTCAGAGCGGATGTAATTGAAGATAAGATCATCTACCAGGCCGTGAATATTGAGTACAAATTTAAGGGCGGAAAGTTTGGACTCCGTGATATTAGTTTCAACGAGGAATCGGGGCGCCTGGTTGGGATCATGGGGGCCAGTGGGGCAGGCAAATCCACCCTGTTGAATGTATTGAATGGCTCTTATCCGCCTTCACAGGGAGAAGTTCTGATAAATGGGATCAATATCAACACCCAGAAGGGACGGATTGAAGGAATCATTGGCCATGTGTCACAGGACGACCTCCTGATTGAGGAACTCAGTGTTTTTCAGAACCTGTACTTCAATGCCAAAATGTGCTTTGACAACTATACGGAAGAACAAATTATTGAAGCTGTCCATCATATGCTGCAGAACCTTGGATTGTTCGAGATCAGAGACATACAGGTAGGCAGTCCTCTTAACAAGAAGATCAGTGGCGGACAACGGAAGCGGCTCAATATTGCACTGGAACTGATCCGGGAACCAGCGGTACTGTTCCTGGACGAACCAACTTCAGGCCTTTCTTCAAGAGACTCCGAAAACATCATGGACCTTCTCAAGGAACTGGCCCTGAAAGGAAAGTTGGTTTTTGTGGTGATTCACCAGCCTTCATCAGACATCTTTAAAATGTTTGACAGCTTGTTGATCCTGGATACGGGTGGATTCTCTATATACTATGGCGATCCCATCGACTCCATCATCTATTTTAAATCGCGCATACATCACGCCAATTTTAACGAAAGTGAGTGCCATGCTTGTGGTAATGTAAATCCTGAACAGGTATTTAATATAGTCGAATCCCAGATACTCGATGAATATGGTAAAGCCACAGGCGTCCGCAAAATATCTCCGGCAGAATGGAATGCATATTTCCATGAATATACAGACAAGAAAGTGCGCAGACTGATGGACTCTCTCAACATCCCGGAAATCAATTTTAAGATCCCCAGCAAGGTCAAGCAGTGGATGATCTATGTACGAAGGGATGTTCTGTCCAAACTGGCAAACGTACAATATCTGGTCATTAACTTTCTGGAAGCTCCCATCCTTGGCTTTTTCCTGGCCTTCCTGATAAGATATTACAGTGTGGATACTTCCAATATCTATGGCTACTTCCTACAGGAAAACGACAACCTGCCTGTTTATATCTTTATGTCTGTGATCGTGGCCATTTTTATGGGACTGACAGTGAGCGCCGAGGAGATAATCAAGGACCGGAAAATACTAAAAAGGGAGGCTTTCCTGAATCTGAGCTGGAACAGTTACCTCATGTCCAAGGTAACCGTACAGTTCATCATCTCGGCCATACAGGCCTTTACATTTGTGATCATTGGAAACTCCATCCTGGGAATAAATGGCATGTACTGGCAGTACTGGCTGATGCTCTTCAGTGCCTGGACCATGGCTAACATGCTGGGACTGGTCATATCTGACAGTTTTAAAACGGTGGTTACCATATACATACTGATTCCATTCCTGGTCATTCCCCAAATTATCCTGAGCGGGATCATTGTCAAGTTTGAAAAACTGAACCCTGCTATTTCTTCACCAAGCAGAATTCCATGGTATGGGGAAATCATTACGGCCAGATGGGCCTATGAGGGGCTTGCAGTATATCAATTTATGGAAAATAAGTATGAACGGCAGTTTTATGCCTTTGATAAGATAAAAAGTAAGGCGGAATTCAAAAAAGAATACTGGAAGACAGAACTTGAGAACATGATCCAGCGGGTAAAGAGAGACCTGAACCAGCCTGACAAACAGGATCAGATCGCCCGGGACCTTGAGGTTATCAGGAATGAATTGCTGAAAGAATTATCAGTCAATGATAAGATCACCTTCGATCATCCCGAAAATCTTTACCCGGACAAAATATCTCAATCTGACCTCGCAGCTCTTGAAGCCTACTTTTCCAAATTAAAAACCTATTACATAAGAAGGTGGAACAGGGCCGATGAGCTCAGAGACCAGGCCGTAAGGGAAGCACAAAAGGATGACCTGGAAGGGTTCCGGGATCTTGGCCGGAATTACCAGAATGACCAACTCACAGATTTTGTCAAGAACAAAAGTGACAGTAAAAGAATTGTGGTTTACAATGGAAGGATCATACAGAAAGTAGATCCGATTTTTATGGATCCTGAAAGTAAGTTTCTGAAAGCTCATTTTTATGCGCCGCGCAAGCGATTCTTTGGCGGATACCTGCCAACCTATTGGGCCAACATCATTGTGATCTGGTTTATGACCTTCCTGTTTTGCTTCGCCCTTTCATTCAGGCTGCTGCATCGCTTCCTGGAATCAATGGGACGGATGACAGACAGGATATTCCCGCCAAAGGATTGATGTTTTCTGACGGAGTAGAATTGAAAAAGCCACGCGTTTAACGTGGCTTCTTTATTTGTAGATACAGGATGTATTATTCTGTCATTTCAATCATTTTAAAAGGAACCCTGATTATTGATTCATAGTCCTCACCCGCTTCCAGCATGTCCTCATCATCTTCTTCATAATACCAGTTAATTTCAACTTCATTTTTTCCTTTGTGAATGGCTTCCAGTTTTTTAAAAACATCAAGAATGCATTTTGACGAACTCGTATTAAAATATTCAAGTTGAATATTCACCTTAGTCTTTGGCAAAGGGCCTGCTTTATACGCTTCTAACCAATCAACCAATGGCTTATAAAATTCCACCGAGTTTTCAGGTATTGATCTCCCCTTGATCTCAATTACACCTTCTGCTGAATTGAACTTTACAGTCGGAGTTTTCGCAGTTCCTTCAATCGAAATTGGTTCCATATCTCTTAAATTTATCTGGATTTACTCATTTCATTAACAAAAACGTCTAAAATGAAAAAATAAAATTCGTTATTGAAATTCTGAAAATTATAATCTAGTTTATTACCTGTTTTCCTGGCAATGTCAACAAGACCGAGTCCACCGCCTCCTTTTTCCGATAACTTCTGATGATTCAGAATGAATTTATACATGTCTTTCAACTCATCTTTCGAAAGGGAATTGATCTTATCTATCTTGTCTTTCAGATATTTTATTTTTTCTGATCTTATAAAATTGCCGGTTGATATCTTATAGGCATCATTCTCCCTGGAGACCACCAACATGCCAAACCGGGAGTCAAACCGTTCTTTGAATTCGTCAGGGAGATCGTCAATATGATGGTATAGGTTCTGAAGGCTTTCAACCAGGACATTATAAACTTTTTTTCTGATTTTCGAATGCTCATTAAAATCCTGTAATTTTGACTCAACAGCATCCAGTACATTATTTATTAAATCAGAAGTAATGCTCCCTTTATAAGCCAACAATACTTCTCCAGTATTCAACTTATCATAATAGTCCTGTATGTTAAAGCTCATACCAGGCTTATCTTTGGATTACAAACCGGTAGAAAACCAGTCAGTTTTTGTTACAAGTAACAAATATATAAATAAATTGATTCATTCAAAGCTCATATTAAAAGAAATTTATGGATGGATAATTCTTATACAGCACCGTCCATTTTCTGTTGATCCTCAATCAGGACAGCGTTTTTAGACAGGGTTCCGGAGCCTCTGTCTTTTGCTTCCAGGGTATAATTCATAGCCCTGGAAACTGCATTTCAACGCACCATTAAACAGACTGTATTTACCAGAATGACGCAGTCCGATATGCTTCATTGCCCTGTTGTTCGAACTCAGGATCCACGCATTCCAGCCCGAAAAATGATGTTTCATTACGGTCCCGATTTCCTGATACATTACCATCAGATTTTCCTCCTGCATGCGTTCTCCGTAGGGTGGATTTATAATCAAAAAACCTTTTGGAGCAGTTGGTTTCACCTCAGAAAAAGGAACTCTGGTCAAGCCAATGAAGTCGGTCAGTCCTGCCCTTGAAATATTTTTTCTGGCAACCCTGATCTGCTGAATGGATATATCTGACCCGGATATATTCACATCCGGTTTGGGCTTTGGCCGGGAGCTTGACTTTACCGATTCAAATAAACCCCTGTCAAAAGAGTTCCAGTTCTCGAACAGAAATTTATGGCGGAAACTTCCGGGTGCGATATTCGCTGCGATGAGAGCTGCTTCAATGACCAGCGTACCGGAACCGCACATGGGATCCATAAAATCACTGGTTCCGTTCCAGCCACTCAACAGGATCATGCCTGCAGCCAGAACCTCACTTATGGGAGCAGCACCATGCTCCTGCCGGTAGCCGCGTTTGTGTAAAGAGTGTCCTGAACTGTCCAATGCCAGAGTGCACCGTTCGGCAGAAATATGCAAGTGAATCCTGATATCGGGATTGTTGGTATCAACAGAAGGCCGGAGGGACACATGCTTTACAAACTGGTCGGCAATGGCATCTTTTACTTTTAATGCCGCATAGTGCGAATGCCTGAAAACCGATGAATATACCACACTGTCTACTGCAAAAGACTGTTTGATGGTCATCAGTTTACGCCAGTCATAATCGCCGGCCCTTGTATATAATTCCGTTGCATCCCTGGCAATGAATTCAGAAAGTACCACCAGAATTCTGACAGCGGTGCGTGAAAAGTAGTTCAAACGGTATAACACTTCAAGCGTGCCTGTAAACCAGACGGCCCTTTTTTCAATCCTGACACCGCAGCCTCCCTGGGTTTTTACCTCTGCAGCAAGCAACTGCTCAAGTCCAGCCAACGTTTTAGCAAGCATTACATACTCCCGTTCTGCATGTTCCGTTGGTTTTTGGCCACTCATAAGTTTCGTCTTATTTATACCTTTTCAGATAATTCTCTATGCCCAGCAGTGCGTTTTCACGTCGTTTTGATCCGGTTCCTGATACAATATGATACATAAATCCCTGCTTTTCCAATTGTTCCCTGTATCTTTCAAAAAGATGATCCCTCCGGTCTCCACCGTTCTCCCGTACTCCATCTTCCACCCATGGAACATCATTATTACACAACAAGTAAAGGTCTGCAACACTGGTATTTATGTGTTTATCAAGCCACTTTGGATACCTCCCGTAAACTTCCAGAAACCACACCTTGGTTATGATCAGGTCTGTGTCCATAAAGATCCATGAGTTGTTTCCCTTCACAATTTTATTTCTTATACTGATCTGGTTTCGTGCAATCCTTATGACATCCTTATATCTGTATGGACGCTGCAACTGCTCCACATAAGACCTGGCATACTCCGGAATTTTAATCCCCCGAAAATGAAGGACCAGAAAATCTGTCAACTCTGTTTTTCCTGTAGATTCAGGTCCCGTGATCACAATCCTCGGATGCCTTCCAAATTGTTTTTGAAATCCTTCTTCCATTTAAGATACCCTAATGCTGCCAGCAATGTATAAATCAGAA
Organism: uncultured Rikenellaceae bacterium; assembly: GCA_964403185.1. Taxonomy (GTDB): domain Bacteria; phylum Bacteroidota; class Bacteroidia; order Bacteroidales; family VadinHA17; genus CAYOFK01. The sequence continues at coordinate 6,942 of CAYOFK010000016.1, forward strand.
ACAAACCTGAAGTTAGGTATAATCCTTTATAAATATAGAGGCCCATTGATAGAGCGTCAACCACAATCCATACCAGCCAATGTTCAAGTATTTTACGGGCAAGCATCCAGGTAGCTACGATGCTGGCAGCCGTTGTAAAGGCATCCCAATAAGGAATATCCGATGCCGGGATATCCAGAAGGCCGGGAACCTTTAACAGGGCATATACACAAACCCAAAAAATCAAAAAGGCAGCGAATGAAAGCAACAGGGCTTGTTTCGGTTGGATGTGTGAAACCCGCAGGCTGTTCTTAGCAGGCTGCCCCCCTCCGAATAACCAAAAATACCATCCATATACGCTGATGATCAGGTAATATACCTGCAATCCCATATCCGCATAAAGCCTGCTGAAGAAAAATATATACAGATAGAAGGCAGAAGTAAGAATGCCGAAGGGCCATAACCATATATTTTGCCGGATACTGAAGTACAGGTAAACGAGTGCGCATATCACCCCGGATACTTCAACCAAAAGGCCGGTATGCCCTTGAACCCATTGAATGAATAAGGAAATCAATACCTGATTATTATTTCAGAACACTACCGTTGTGAAAGGGTGCGGTCATAAAGGGTGCCATTTTCCATAACCTCAACAGCTTTCCGGAAGACTTCATCATTTTTATTCACCACATCATAATACTCCGACATCGACCACAAATCCCTTGCAATCAGTCCCTTCAGCACCATCAGTAGCTGATCATAACTGCTTTTAAAAGAGGCAGGATTCCTTTCAATTTCTTCTTTGTCTGCCATAGACAACAGATCTTCAATCATCTCTTCACTGATATTAAAGTTCTGATCATACTTATCGAACGATTCATAATCATCCTCCAGGGTTTCACGGTTCTTATCAATATAACTCAGGATGAAATTGTTAACAATGCCAGCACTAACCAGCCGGTTAAAATAGGCAAAATTGACGGTTGTATCGAGGGGCACAAAGATATCAGGCATGATACCGCCGCCGCCAAAGACAGACCGGCCTTTTTCAAGGGTGGAATACTTAAGGGAATCAGGAAAATTGAAGCTGTCTGCGGAAACAAATTCACCATTCACATAACGGTGGGCAATATCTTGCATGTAAGCTTCAAATCCACTATCATATGATTTTTGGATCAACCTGCCGCTGGGGGTATAATAACGGGCTATAGTGAGTCTGATCATGGAACCGTCAGGCAGGTAATACGGCCTTTGCACCAATCCTTTGCCAAAGGTTCTGCGGCCAATGACCAGTCCCCTGTCCCAATCCTGAATGGCTCCGCTGACAATTTCACTGGCTGACGCCGATCCCTGGTCCACAAGCACCAATACTTTGCCATCCTTAACCAGGCCGCGGGAATCTGATGTAAACTCCTGTCTGGAAACTTTGTTGCCCTCCATATAAACAATGAGTTTATCGTCATCCAGGAACTCGTTAGATATTTTCACAGCCGCATCCAGTATCCCGCCACCATTATTACGCAGATCAAGTATGAGGTCCTTCATGCCCTTCGATTTCAGCTCCTTCACTGCAACCTGAAATTCCTTCATTGTGGTGGCAGAAAACCTGTTAAACCTCACATAGCCAACATGGTCGTTAACCATATAAGAAGCGTCCAGGCTGAATATGGGAATCTTATCCCGGATAATTGTAAAATCCAACAAACCGGACATCCCCTTTCTTTTCACAGACACATTCACTTTGGTGCCCTTTTTCCCCAGGAGCCGCTGTCTCACACCAGTGTTTGTAATGCCGGTACCTGCAACAATTTCGTCCTCAATTTTTATAATCCGGTCTCCGGCCCGGATGCCAACTTTCTCTGAAGGACCACCGGAAATGGGAGAAATTACAAATATGGTATCATACAGGAGGTTAAACTGAATGCCTATACCTTCAAAATTCCCTATTAAAGGTTCGTTCATCTCCTTAACCTCCTCCCTGGAAACATATACCGAATGCGGGTCCAGGTCTTTCAGAACCTCAATAATTGCCGACTCCACCAGTTCATCCTGGTTTACACTATCTACATAATAAGTATCAATTACCTTGAGGGCCCTGTCCAGTTTAATGGTCTGTTCTGTAATAAACTGAGCTTGCATGGGAATCGCCATACTCAGATATACTATTGTCAGTAACCACACAATATCAAATCTTCTGTATCCTTTCATGATCTATAATTTTTTTCAAATATACAATTATAATAGTTTATATTAATTCTTAATAACTTTACCGGATTTCATTTTCCCCGGATGCATTTATTGTTCAGGATTTCGCGTCAACTAATATGATGATGGTTTTCCTGTCGGACCGGCATCATTCCCATTCAATTGTGGCCGGGGGTTTTGAGCTGATGTCATACACCACCCTGTTTATGCCCTTCACCTTATTGATGATCTTATTTGAAACATTTGCAAGAAATTCGTTTGGTAAATGAGACCAGTCGGCTGTCATGCCATCGGTTGAAGTTACAGCTCTGAGTACCACTACGTTCTCATAGGTCCGTTCGTCTCCCATAACCCCCACCGAGCTAACCGGAAGGAGAATGACTGCGGCTTGCCATACCTTATTGTAATGGGACTCTTCCCTTAAGGCATGAATAAATATCGCATCTGCTTCCTGAAGTATTTTCACTTTTTCCCTGGTAACTTCACCCACGATCCTGATGGCCAGTCCGGGTCCGGGAAATGGATGCCGTCCCAACAGTTTTTCATCCATATTGAGGGCTTTCCCAACACGGCGGACCTCATCTTTAAACAGCAGTTTCAGTGGTTCAACAACTTTTAATTTCATCAGTTCCGGGAGACCTCCAACATTGTGATGAGATTTGATAGTGGCTGAAGGGCCATTAACTGAAACCGATTCAATAACGTCGGGATAAATGGTTCCCTGCCCCAGCCACTGCACGTCCTGTATTTTATATGCTTCCTCCTCAAATACTTCAATAAACACACGTCCAATGATCTTTCTTTTTTCTTCAGGCTCCGACACTCCTTTCAATGCATCCAGAAAACGGTCTCTGCGGTTTACACCCATCACATTCAGACCCATTCCTTCATAGGTCAGGAGAACTTCTTCAAATTCCCCCTTTCTGAGAACACCATTATCAACAAAAATGCAGGTAAGGTTATTCCCGATTGCTTTTGACAGGAGCATGGCTGCAACTGAGGAGTCTACGCCTCCAGAAAGTCCAAGTACAACTTTATCATTACCCAGTTCCGACTTTAAAACAGAAATTGAACTTTCCACAAATGAATCCGGGGTCCAGGATTGTGAACATCCACAAATATCAACCACAAAGTTCTTCAGGATCTCCCCTCCCCGGGTGGTATGGTAAACTTCAGGGTGGAACTGGATGCCATAGGTTGGTTCGTTTTCGACTTTATACGCCCCATATTCCACATCACCAGTGGATCCGATGATTGAGCAATCCGGCGGTAAACTGGCAATGGTATCGCCATGAGACATCCACACCTGAGTGTCACGTTCTATTCCTTTAAAAAGTTTACTTTCGGTATCAACAAATTTAAGTCTTGCACGTCCGTATTCCCTGCTTTTGGACGGGAGGACCTCACCACCAAAATTATGGGCCAGGTATTGTGCTCCGTAACATACTCCCAGCAAGGGCAGGATCCCTTTGATCCTGTTTAAACGGGGTTCCGGTGCCCCTGCATCTCTCACTGAGAAAGGACTGCCTGAGAGGATCACACCCCTGACACTCTTGTCTGGTTCGGGGAAATGGTTATAGGGATAAATTTCACAATATACATTCAGTTCCCTGACCCTTCTTGCGATCAATTGAGTGTACTGAGATCCAAAATCAAGTATCAGAATTTTCTCAGTCACAGTTTTTAAATTAATGAATGGAGCAAAATTAAGGAATTAAGAGTACTTCCACAATCCGGTCAGCAGAGTGAAAGGCGGTCATGGTTCAATCACAAAAGTTTTACCATCCTCAGCAAGTTCTGTTTCCGGAAATATTTCCCGGCCTTCTTCCAGCAGTGCCTCAAGGCTCTTATAGCGTGCTGAGAAATGGCCCAGGATCAGTTTTTTCACACCTGCTTCCTGAGCAATTCTGGCAGCCTGATGGGCTGTAGAATGGAAAGTTTCCTTCGCTTTCTGAATATCGCTTTTCATAAAGGTGGCTTCATGGAAAAGTAGGTCAACATTTTTAATTTTTGATATTATATTCCGGCAATATAAGGTGTCTGTACAATACGCAAAAGACCGTGATCTGGGGGGATTGCCGGTAATTTCATTATTTTGTATGACCTCACCTGAAGGTGAAATAAAGTCGGCACCGGCTTTTATTGCTGCGCGGTCTTTGATAGGGATTGAGTAGCGTTCAATCTTATCCTTAAGCAATCTTCTTTGCTGAGGTTTTTCCCTGAACAAGAATCCGGAGGTTGGGATCCGGTGTTTTACAGGAAAGCTCTCCACTGTCAGCCATTTATCTTCATACAAAAGTGTGGAACGCCGGGAATCCAGTGGATGATGCACCAGGGGGTATTTCAGGTGGATGTCAAACAATTCGAAGTGAATATCAAGGATACCGGCCAGTTCTGCCGGTCCATACAAATGAAGCGCCTCAGTACGGTCGATCAGGTTCAGTGAGGACAGGAGTCCGAACAATCCAAATGTATGATCCCCATGCAGGTGGCTGATAAAAATATGGTCAAGTTTTCCAAACTTCACCTTGTAGCGCCGGAGTTGTATCTGGGTTCCCTCCCCGCAATCAATTAAAAAAATCCGCTCGTGTGATCTTATCACATAAGCGGATGGAAATCTTGTTGAAGTTGGCAGGGCAGAACTGCTTCCGAGGATCGTAAATGAAAAACTCACTTCATTAATCCTCAGAAGAAATCAGAACTTCTGCATCTTCAACTGATTCAGAAATATTCAACACTGTGTCCAATTGGGATATGGTGATCAAGCGTTCAACCGCTTCATTCAATCCCGCAAGAACAAAAATACCATTGGCATTTTTGCACAATCTGTTCGCCACCAGGATCGCACTTAACCCACTGGAATCACAATATTTGCACTTTATCAGGTCAAGAATAATATTTTTCTCTCCGTTTCCTGAGATGAGAACCAATTCAGATTTCAGGTTGGGAGCTATATGTGTATCTAGCTTTTCCTCCTGAACCTGGATCAGCGTATAAGCTTTGCGCTTTTCAATATTAAACTCCATGAGTAGATGATTTTCAATTTAAAGATAATTATTTTTTCTTTTCCTCTGCAGATTTCTTCTCCTTTTCTTCCATTTCAGTCTTCAGTGCTGCGAGGTCGGAAATATCACCAAGCGTTGTTTTCTCAAGATTGGATTTGATCTTTCTGCCGGCCTGCTGGCTGGCCCCTTTCTCAGACTTCTTAGGTCTCTGGCCCTTAGTTTGTTGCCCTTGTTCAAACACCCTGGTATGTGACAGGACAATGCGTTTTGCACCTTTATTGAACTCAATGACCTTAAATTCAAGTTTCTCATCAACTTTCACTCTGGAACCATCTTCCTTAATCAGGTGTTTGGCGCCAACAAAACCTTCAACTCCATATGGAAGCGCTATTACAGCGCCTTTATCGAACATATCGATAACGGTTCCTTCGTGTACTGAATCCAGCACAAACACAGACTCAAATACATCCCAGGGATTCTCCTCAAGTTGTTTGTGGCCAAGGCTCAAACGGCGGTTTTCCTTATCAATTTCAAGTACTACAACCTCAATATCAGCTCCAATTGAAGTAAACTCAGCAGGGTGCTTGATTTTCTTGGTCCACGAAAGATCAGAAATATGAATCAGACCATCCACACCTTCCTCAATTTCAACAAACACCCCAAAATTGGTAAAATTTCTTACAGTTGCTGTATGTTTTGTATTCACCGGGTAGCGCTCCTCAATTTTCTCCCATGGATCAGGCTTCAGCTGTTTCATGCCAAGAGACATTTTACGCTCTTCCCTGTCCAGTGTCAACACCACAGCCTCAACCTTATCGCCTACTTTCAGAAATTCCTGTGCACTTCTAAGGTGTTGTGACCAGGACATCTCAGATACATGGATCAATCCTTCAACGCCGGGAGCGATTTCAATAAAAGCACCATAATCAGCCAATACCACCACTTTTCCCAGGACTTTATCACCAATTTTCAGCTTTTCATCCAGTGAATCCCACGGATGCGGTGTGAGTTGCTTCAATCCAAGGGCAATGCGTTTCTTATCATCATCAAAATCAAGGATAACAACATTAAGTTTCTCGTCTAATTGCACAATCTCTTCGGGATGATTGACCCTCCCCCATGAAAGGTCGGTAATATGTATGAGTCCGTCAACCCCGCCAAGATCGATAAAGACACCGTAAGAAGTGATGTTCTTAGCCGTTCCTTCAAGAACCTGTCCTTTTTCAAGTTTGGCGATGATCTCTTTCTTTTGTTGTTCAAGCTCAGCTTCAATCAGAGCTTTATGGGATACTACAACATTTTTATATTCGTTATTGATCTTAACCACTTTGAATTCCATGGTTTTACCAACAAAAACATCATAATCCCTGATGGGTTTGACATCAATTTGCGAACCAGGCAAAAAGGCCTCAATTCCGAATACATCCACTATCATTCCGCCTTTTGTGCGGCATTTTATGTACCCGTTTATTACTTCATTCTTATCCATGGCTTCATTTACCTGGTCCCAGGATTTCAGTGACCGTGCTTTTTTATGAGAAAGCACAAGCTGGCCCTTTTTGTCTTCCTGGCTTTCAACATATACTTCAACGGTATCCCCGACTTTAAGATCAGGATAATATCTGAATTCATTTAAACTGACTACACCCTCAGATTTGTAACCAATATTGATAACAACTTCACGATTGTTCATGCTGATAACGGATCCGTCAACAACTTCATGGACAGATATTTTTGAAAGGGTTTTATCATAGATTGATTCATACTCCGAACGCTTTTTATCAGTGTAACCGTCTGTACTCTTCTCAAACAGTTCCCAGTCAAAATCGCTTTCAGATTCTGTTACGGAGATTGAGGGTTCCGGGATGGCTTTGAGTTTCTTCTCTTCAGGCTTTTCTTCAGATTTCAGGGTCTCTTTTCCGGCCGGTTCTGCAGGTTCCTTTTTATCTTTGACTACAGGATCTTTTTTTTCGGTCTTTTTTCCGGCTGTGGCACCGGTTTTTGCAGCAGGAGTCTTTTTATCTTTCCCGGGTTTGGTTTCGGTCTTTTTCGTCCTGGCGGCAGTTTTGGCCTTTGTGCCGGTGGTAGTTTTGGTTTTGGAAGCTGTGGTTTTGGTCTTTGGCTCTGCTTCTGCCGGGGTCATTTCTTCAGCGTCTGCAGAAGTTTTCTTAACAGCTCTTTTTACTTGTGTAGTTTTAGGTTTCTGTTCATCAGATTCAGCCTGTTTAGAGTCCTTTTCTTCGGAAGCAAGCATTTGTTCTTCAGCTCCTGTAACATCCCTGACAGATGCCTCTTTTGTTTTCTCAGTCATTCGTAAACTAGTTAATAATTAATAAGTTAGACATTATGTTATACAAATCAGCCTGCAAAAATAAGATTTTTTTATGATAATGACCAATTCCTCTTTAAAAAAGCACCCCCGGATCCAAATTTCTGAAGAGTAAAATTCCCGCGTCATTCAGGGCATTTACAGATGCACAACCGCTCCGTCAAACCACCTAAGATTTGTCATGAATTATCTCTTTATAAGTTATATATTTGGATGATTTTTTTAACCATCTGTAAATTGAACTTGAAACATGAGAATTTCAGTTGTTGGAACGGGCTATGTTGGTCTGGTAACGGGTACCTGTTTTGCTGAAACCGGGGTCAACGTAACCTGTGTTGATATTGACGAACAAAAGATCAATGATCTTAACGAAGGTAAGGTGCCGATATATGAACCCGGACTTGAGGTCATGCTCATAAGAAATAAGGATAAAAACCGCTTGCACTTTACCACCAGCATTCAGGAAAGCCTGAATGAAGCAGATGTGATATTTATTGCGGTGGGTACGCCTTCTGATGAAGATGGCAGTGCGGATCTGAAACATGTATTGTCAGTTGCAAAAGAAATTGGCCATTATATGGATCATTACCTTTTGGTTGTTACAAAGAGCACCGTTCCTGTTGGCACTGCCGAAAAAGTTAAAGCAGCTATTTCAGAGGAACTTGTAAAACGTGGGGAAAACCTGGACTTTGATGTTGCTTCAAATCCCGAGTTTTTAAAAGAGGGCGATGCCATTAAGGACTTTTTGCATCCTGACCGTATAGTGATCGGTTTGGAATCCGGCCAGGCTGAAACTTATATGAAAAGGCTATACAAACCATTTCTGCTGAACAATCATCCCATTTTGTTTATGGATATCCGGTCTGCAGAAATGACCAAATATGTGGCAAATGCCATGCTGGCCACAAAGATCAGTTTTATTAATGAGGTGGCCAATCTTTGTGAACGCGTCGGAGCCAATGTAAACCTTGTGAGAAAAGGCATTGGAAGTGATTCCCGAATTGGAAACAAGTTTATTTACCCCGGTGCAGGATATGGCGGTTCCTGTTTCCCCAAAGATGTAAAAGCACTGATCAAAACCGGGGAAGACCATGACTATCCGTTAAAAGTGCTTAAATCCGTCGAAGAGGTTAACAACAGACAAAAAGTGGTCCTCTTTGATAAGGTTTACAAGCACTTTAAGGAAGATCTGAGCAATAAACGCATCGCGGTATGGGGCCTTTCATTTAAGCCCAAAACTGATGATATGAGGGAAGCTCCTTCATTGGAAATTATAAGCCGCTTATTATCCCACGGGGCCACTGTTAAAGCCTACGATCCGGTTGCTATGAATGAAACAAGGCAGAAAATCGGAGACCAGATTGAATATGGGACTGATCAGTATGACGCTCTTACCGGCGCAGACGCTCTGGTGCTTGTAACCGAATGGTCTGAATTTCGACTGCCCAATTTTGAAAAAATCAAGGACCTTCTGAATCATCCCGTGATCTTTGATGGCAGGAATATTTATGATGCAGTTGAACTTGAGGGATTGGGATTTATCTATTTTGGTATAGGATTGAACCAGCCCGGACAATAATCCTCTTTGACTATCCGGGTATCCGGTATTTTATTAAAGTTTGTATTTTATGTGATTAATAAATTAAGGACGTTTCATATCTTTGCTCATTCACTTTATTGATATCCTCTATGAAAAGAATTCTGGTTACCGGAGGTGCAGGATTTATCGGTTCACACCTTTGTGAACGCCTTCTGAAAAATGGCCATGATGTGATATGTCTTGATAATTATTTTACCGGTTCAAAATCTAACATTGTTCATCTCGTTGATGATCCTTATTTTGAATTTGTACGCCACGACATTACCATGCCCTTTTATGCCGAAGTGGATGAGATCTACAATCTGGCCTGTCCGGCCTCCCCCATTCACTACCAGTACAATCCGATTAAAACCATCAAAACCTCAGTAATGGGTTCCATCAATATGTTGGGTGTGGCTAAACGGGTGAAAGCAAAAATATTACAAGCTTCCACCAGCGAGGTGTATGGAGACCCATTGCAGCATCCCCAAACAGAAGACTACTGGGGGAATGTCAATCCTGTAGGAAACCGTTCTTGCTATGACGAAGGAAAAAGATGTGCCGAAACCCTTTTCAGGGATTATAATTATAAAAATAATGTGGTCATAAAAATCGCCAGGATCTTCAATACTTATGGGCCCAGGATGCTGCCCGATGATGGACGCGTTGTTTCAAATTTTGTGGTTCAGGCATTGCGGAATGAACCCATTACGGTTTTTGGAGATGGCAGCCAAACAAGAAGTTTTCAATACATCGATGACCTGATTGAAGCGCTTCTCAGACTTATGGACACCCCTGACGATTTTACCGGCCCTGTCAATCTTGGAAATCCTGTGGAGTTTACAATCCTTGAACTGGCCAACAAGATTCTTGAAATGACGGGTTCAAAATCCAAAATAATATTTAACCCTCTTCCGAAAGACGACCCGGTAAGACGCAAACCCGATATCCGGCTGGCAAAAAAAACCCTGGACTGGGAACCCGGAACAAATCTTGAAAAAGGACTCGGAAAAACCATTGCCTATTTTAATAATTACTTTAAGTCATGAAAGGTATCATACTGGCCGGCGGATCCGGTTCAAGACTCTTCCCGGTAACAAAAAGCATATCCAAGCAGATCATCCCGGTTTATGACAAACCCATGATCTATTATCCTTTGTCAGTTCTCATGCTGGCAGGAATTCGTAAGATCCTTATTATTTCAACACCAAAAGACATACATTTGTATGAAGACCTGCTCGGTGACGGACTGCAATATGGTCTTGAACTGGACTATGCAATACAACCGGAACCCGAAGGCCTGGCACAGGCTTTTCTCATTGGAGAATCATTTATCAGTAATGATCCCTCCTGCCTGATCCTTGGAGATAACATTTTTTATGGTCATGGATTTGGGAAAACCCTTCTCGAAGCCGGAACAAAATTACAGAATGGAGCCACTGTGTTTGGATATTATGTGAAGGACCCTCAAAGATATGGAGTGGTCGAATTTAACAGCCGGGGGAAAGTGCTCAATATAGAAGAAAAACCAGAGAAACCGAGATCCAACTACGCCATCACCGGGCTTTATTTTTATGACAATACCGTTGTTGCAAAAGCCAAAACACTGAAACCCTCAAAACGCGGGGAACTGGAAATAACAGACCTGAACCGGCTGTATCTCAATGAAGGAAAGCTTCAGGTAAAACTCCTGGGAAGGGGACTTGCCTGGCTGGATACAGGAACTCATGAAAGCCTGCTGCAGGCTTCCAATTTTATTGCCACACTGGAACACAGACAGGGCCTCAAAGCATCATGTATTGAAGAGATCGCCTATAAACGGGGGTATATCGATAAGAAACAACTGTTGAAACTCGCAAAATCTTTGAAAAACAGCCAATATGGTGAGTACCTTACCAGTGTAGCCAAAGATAACCTGAAGATTTTAGATTTATAAAACCGGAAAATGGAAGTTCTTGACTTACAACCGGAAGGATTGAAAATAGTAAAACCCAAAGTCTTTAAGGACAACAGAGGTTATTTTTTCGAATCGTACAACCGGGAACAATTTGAACGGTTGGGCCTGCATTTTCAATGGATACAGGATAATCAATCCTTCTCAAAACATGGCGTTATAAGAGGCCTTCATTACCAGTTGAATCCCAACGCACAGACAAAGCTCGTGAGAGTCCTGTCCGGAAAGATATTTGACGTTGCTGTTGACCTGAGAAAAAACAGTCCGACCTTCGGAAAATGGCATGGGGAAGAACTGACCGCCGAGAATCATTATATACTCCTGATTCCCAAAGGTTTTGCCCATGGTTTCTCAGTGTTGTCAGAAACCGCAGTGGTGCTTTACAAATGTGACGAACTCTATGTTCCGGATGCTGAAGGAGGGATCCTGTTCAATGACCCGGCGCTGAACATCGACTGGCGCATCAACCGGGCTGTAATTTCTGAAAAAGACCAGGCTCTTCCCCCATTTGAGGAAGCCAGAATGAATTTTTAATCCTGATCATGATTAAGATCCTTGTTACAGGCAGTAATGGACAGCTGGGAACAGAGATCCGCAACCGGAAAGACCTTGTTAAAACCGCCTGTTTCGAATTTGTGGATGTTGATACGCTCGATTTGAGACGTACGGGTGAATTGGGATTATTTTTTGAGGCCCGCAGCTTTGATTATATTATTAATTGTGCAGCCTACACAGCCGTTGATAAAGCAGAGTCGGAAGAACTGATGGCCTCCGGGGGAAATGTTGGAGTGGTTGAGAATCTGGTCCGGCATGCCAGACCGTCAGGTTCAAAATTCATTCATATCTCAACAGACTACGTGTTCGACGGAAGCAGTAAAACCCCCTATCAGGAGACTGACCCTCCAAAACCACAGACCATTTATGGAAGCACCAAACTGAAAGGAGAACAATTGGTTTTGAACTATCCGGCAGGAATGATCATCCGTACATCCTGGTTGTACTCACCCTTTGGACACAACTTCCTGAAAAGCATCCTGAGTAAGGCCAAACAGGGAAATGACCTGCGCGTTGTTGATGACCAGATCGGTACACCAACCTACGCCGGACATCTTGCAAATGCCATTCTGGACATCATCAATAGTGTGGAAAACGACAGTGCATTTGTTCATGGCATTTTCCATTATTCAAATATGGGGTCTTGCACCTGGTTTGATTTTGCTGCAGCGATAATCAGGGAGGCAGGCCTGAAGGTGAATGTTATTCCGATTAAAACCCCGGAATACCAAACTGCAGCGAAGCGACCGGCCTATTCAGTTCTTTCAAAAGAGAAGATCATCAATACTTACAGCCTCACAATCCCCCATTGGATGGACGGATTGAAAGAATGCCTGAAACAAGTTTGAGGAGCGACTGAATCTCTAACAGCCAGGTCTTCCCGACAAGCATGGATGACGCGTCTGCCTGCTACAAGCGGCCCAACGGGTCGTTGGAATGCGTTTTTTGGAAAGCCGCTAAGCGCTTATTCATTCCCAGGCTCCATCCTTCAGGCCACTCAATTTCATTCACTTCGTTTATGAAATGGTTCCAAAGTGCTAAGCGGCTGAACCCCTGCCAAGCCTGTCTGGCCTGGATATCTTATCACTCTTAGTCTTCCTCCACTTATGAACTTCCCTACTTATTTTCTAACTTTGTAAGCTGAAATGTCAACATCAATAATAAAATAAGATGGCCGGAACCGACTTATTAAAACAGGTTAAGTCCAAAGCACAAGCCTGGCTGAATGGCAATTACGATGCAGAAACAAAAGCCCGGGTCAGGAACCTGATGGACCATGATGAAGAGGGACTCATAGATGCATTCTACAAAGATCTTGAGTTTGGAACCGGCGGACTCCGGGGAATCATGGGGCCAGGTACTAATCGCATGAACATTTATACCCTTGGTTTGGCAGCCCAGGGGTTTTCGAATTATCTTAAGAAAGAATTCTATTCAGTGGACAAGATCAGTGTGGCCATTGCGCATGATTCAAGAAACAACAGCAGGATGTTTGCAGAAACAACTGCCGGGATTTTTTCCGCTAACGGGTTTAAGGCTTACCTTTTTGAAAATTTCCGTCCTACGCCGGAGTTGTCTTTCGCTATACGTGAGTTCAAATGTCAGGGGGGGGTAGTCATCACTGCCTCCCACAATCCAAAAGAGTACAATGGATTTAAGGCATACTGGAATGATGGTGGCCAGATCATCCATCCGCACGATAAAAATATCATCGAAGAAGTCAATAAAATCCTTGATGTGAATGACATCAAGTTTGACGGACCTGAAGCCAATATTGAGATTATTGGTGCTGTTTTTGATCAAAAATATATTGACCGGATTCATGAACTGTCTCTGTCTCCCGAAGTGATCAAAAACCACCACGATCTCAACATCATTTATACACCCATACATGGAACAGGTGTTGAACTGGTGCCCATGGCCCTTAAAAAGTTCGGATTTACCAATGTGAACAACATACCGGAACAAGACATACCGGATGGCAATTTCCCTACCGTTGCATCTCCGAATCCCGAAAATGCTGAAGCCCTGAAAATGGCATTGGATAAAGCTGAAGAAATAAACGCCGACCTGGTTATGGCCACCGATCCGGATGCCGACAGGGTTGGGATCGCTGTGAAAAACAATCAGGGTAGCTTTGTCCTCCTTAATGGCAATCAAACAGCTGCGCTTCTGGTCCATTATCTGCTCACAAAATGGTCGGAAAACGGAAAATTAACAGGTAAAGAATACATCTGTAAAACCATCGTCACCACAGAACTTCTGACAGACATTGCTGAAAAATTTCAAGTGGCCCATTTTGACGTCCTTACAGGATTCAAATTCATTGCAGACCTGATACGACAAAATGAAGGTAAAAAAACATACATTGTTGGCGGGGAAGAAAGCTACGGCTACCTGGCAGGAGAATTTGTGAGAGATAAAGATGCGGTTATGTCCTGTGCCCTGATTGCCGAAACCGCAGCATGGGCCAGATCACAGGGAAAAAGCCTTTTTGACTTACTTGTGGATATCTATCTGGAATTCGGGTTGTATAAAGAATCACTTGTAAACCTCATAAGGAAAGGTAAATCCGGAGCTGAAGAAATACAGGCAATCATGGACAGGTTGAGATCTGATCCGCCTGACAAACTGAATCACACAGATGTTATCGGGATACACGATTACCAAACCGGTGAAACCAGGAACCTTTTGACCGGGAAAAAGGAAGCTATAAACCTGCCACAATCAAATGTATTGCAGTTTATCCTTGCTGACGGATCCAGGATATCGGTGAGGCCTTCCGGAACCGAACCTAAAATAAAGTTTTATTTCAGTGTGAAACATCCGTTGGAATCCAGGAGTATGTTCATGGAAACTGAGAAACAACTGGACATGAAAATAAGTAGATTGGCTCAGGAAATAGGGGCCGGTTGATGTCAGAGTGGAATCCCGTTGAGTAATCATGCATCCTCTCTCACCATTGAATCGGAATTAATAATAACTTTCAGGATTTATAAGTATATTGGCAATAGAAATTTAATAACTCCAGCTTATGAAATCATCTTCAGTTAGAATCCTCTTTTATTGCATGGCTGTACTTGCTATCGGTTGTTCAAAAAAGGAAAATCCAACTTTCTCCATAGATGGAGAATATGCCGGCAAAGTCGAGATTACTACTAAGGCAACCCAGGCACTATGGGACGATAGCATCACCCTTGTTATTGTTCTGGACGATTATGAGTATCAGGGAAACAAGAATTTAAACGAGGGAAGCGGGTACCTGAAGCTTAATGCAGATTCTGTCAGGTTCTTTGATTACAGAACAACAATTCTGCCAGGCTGGGACTGGATATTACTGGAGACCTATAAGTATGCTCTGAACGATACCATGCTCACTCTGTTTAAAGAGTCGGATCTGAAAACTTTCTACTACGAACTGAAAGTGGTTCAATAACCTGTTCAGGGGAATCCCTTCGGGCTCCCCCTGAACGGACGACGGCTAAGAGCATCGGTATCGTACCCGAAGGCACTCCCCCGAACAATGGCTGAAACGCCATTGAAACGGCGCTTAGCCGTCGTCCGTTACCATAATCATAACACTCCGTCGGATGTCTGAGAGCCGTCCGACGGATACAGCCCCATTTTTTTGTTGAAAAAATTAAATCCAGTACCTTTATCATGTAAAATGAAGAAAAATACATCCAGAATGGAATTCCCCGGTAATCGAATAAAGGATCTGATGAAAATTGTAATTGTTATTGCAATGAGCCTTGTGTTCAATCCAGGCTGCAGCAAAGTCTTTTTAGATGACGGTTATTATAAAAAAGAGATCTTTAGTGAAAATTACATGGGAATCTATGGCACATGGAGACTCATCGGGTCCGGAGGAGGCATTTCAGGAGATTTTCAGGCAGATTTTGACAAGCTGGTGATTTATTCCTTCGGTAATTTTCACAAGATGAGAAACGATACCGTGTTACAAAAAGGCATCATTGCCATCATCGAACAAGATCCAAACAAACTCAAGGTCGATTTCATTCCTCTGTACGCTATTCCTACCAGCTCAAAATGGGTGACATTCCAGGGTGCCGACACACTGCGCCTGGATGATACCTGCATCGACTGCAATTACTATGTGCTTGTCAGGGAACAATGATCTGTTTTTGGAAAGAAAATTTTCAAGGCTTATTCCATCGCCGGTTTCATGTCCTTATCCCCAATCCAGACCTGAAATAGTTTATATCCCAGCGACAGGATCACGGCCCCGGTGAACAATCCCAGAAAGCCGGTAGTTATGAACCCTCCAATCGCTCCCAGGAAGACAACCAGCATGGGAACCGGAGCACCCTTCCCAAGAAGCAGTGGTTTCAAAATGTTATCCGAGATCATCACCACCAGAAAGTAAATGGTGAAAAGGATGGCAACCGGAGTGTTCATTGTATAGAACATATAAACGATTACGGGGATGGTTACCGGGGCCACACCCACCTGTATCACAGCAAATAATAAGGCCAGAAAGGTCCACAAACCTGCGCCGGGGATGCCTGCCAGTATAAAACCAAGCCCGGCCAATAAGGACTGAATTATTGCAACACCCAGTATTCCCCGGGTTACATTTCTTATGGTCTTCTCACTAAGATCCGCAAATTCCTTTCCCCGGTCACCGGCAACACGTATAAATACATTTCTGGCCACCCTACCGGCATTGCCGGAATTTATCAGCAGAATTCCCGCAATGATTATTGAGAGCATGAACTTGATTAATCCAAAACCGGTCTCTACAACCGTTTCCAGCAACCACTTACTAATCTTAATTAATTGTGGTTCAAATTGTTGCAGGATAGTCACCAGTCCCTCAGATGCGGACTGCCAAGTTTTATAGGCCCATTCACCAATCAGCGGCCAATCAGCCACTTTGTCCGGTGGAGGTGCAATTTGCACATCTTCATTAATAATATCCTGGCTAAAGTCCCGGAGTTCGGTTACCAGGGATCCTGTTAGTTTAATGCTGGGCAGTATGATGACGCCCAGTAAGACCAAAGTTATTACCAATGCAGCCAGTTTTTTTCGGTCACCAAATGTCCTTTCAAGTTTTTTAAAACCGGGATACAAAGCAACCGCAATAATAATGCCCCATACAATCAAATTAAAGAAGGGTGCAATGATTCTAAAACACCAGATAAAAAGACCAATAATGGCAGCCAGGCTGACAACAATTTCTACAGTTTTCTTAAGGCTGATTTCCGGTTTTTCGTTAAGTTTTGTCATAATCCTTTTTAGTTAATTCATTCTGGAAGCATATTTTATCACAACCAAGGCTTGATCTTTTAACCCATTATTCAGCACATTTGACACAACACCCGCCGGCAGGATTAAAACAAATATAACTTTTTCCGTATTGAATAAGAAACCTGAATTATCAGAATGTTAATAAGAATTAAATTGCTTAAGTTAGGAAAATCAAAAACTATGAAATATGAACACTCTTTTCGGGAAGAATCACATTAACAATCTGCAACTCCCCAACCGCTTTGTACGCTCAGCAACCTGGGAGGGGATGGCCACTAAAGAAGGTGCAGTAACCCCCAAACTTATTGAAACCATTGGGCACCTGGCCCTGGGTGGTGTGGGGCTGATCATCAGCAGTCATGCCTATATTGAAAAACGCGGTCAGGCTTCTGTTCTGCAACTTGGTGCATACGAGGATGAATTGCTTCCTGGACTGAGAGTTATGGTCACTGAAGCGCACCGTCATGGAGGTAAATTTATTCTGCAATTGGCTCATGGAGGCACCAGGGCACTTACACGCTTTTCAGGCGAAGCCCCATTGGCTGTCTCATTGCTTGATGAAAAAGACCGGAAAGAGAAAAAGGAAATCGATACATCCGGAATACAGAACCTCATCAGCGCCTTTGTTGATGGTGCTGAAAGGGCGCAAAAAGCAGGTTTTGACGGGGTCCAGATCCATGCTGCCCACGGATACTTGCTGAGCCAGTTTCTATCTCCAATATTTAATAAACGAACTGATGAATACGGGGGGGCGGTTGAAAACAGGACCAGAATACTGGTTGAGATTGTCAGGGCCATCAGGGAAACAACAGGCCCTGATTATCCATTATTGATAAAAATGAACGGCAACGATTATTATGAGGGAGGACTGACCACGGAAGAGGCTGTTGAATCAGGAATGCTACTGGAGAATGCCGGTCTGGATGCCATCGAGATCAGTGGCGGATTGCCGATCAGTGGTAAATTAGTGCCAACCAGGGTTGGCATCGATGAAGTTGAAAAAGAAGCCTATTTCCTTGATGTTGCAAAACAATTTAAAGAAAAGATCCGGATCCCGATCATCCTTGTGGGTGGGTTCAGATCCTTTGAAATGGCAGATAAAGTCATTCGAAGTGGTGCAGCCGATTACGTTTCCATGTGCCGCCCCTTCATCAGGGAACCCGGCATTGTGAAACGCTGGGAATCCGGAGACCTTCGGCCTTCGGCCTGCAAATCAGACAATCAATGCTTCCGGCCCGGCATGAAAGGTACAGGCATCTATTGTGTTACAAAAGAAACCGAAAACGAACCGATTTAGATCTGTCCATCATCATCATCTTGATTAACTATGGTTATTTATGAAAGCAGAAATTTGACTTATTATATATCCATGGTTTTTAAGTTAAAGATCGAAGAAGTATTTATCTTTTAACAAGCGATTGGACAACGGTATGTGCTTGCAACTGTAGAACGAACGTCCCCGTTCGTTCATCGGTCCGCAGGATCGAACCATGTGGGGAAAGGCTATTCGGTTTCCATCTCATAGCTGGGCTCCGATTGAGCGTAAGGGAAGGCTATTCGGTTTCCATCATTCCTGCGAAAGCAGGAATCCAGGGTTGTCAGAATAACCCAACCTTGGTTTCCATCAAACCATGCACGTCTTTCCATTCCTGCGAAGGCAGGAATCCAGGGTTCTCAGAATAACCCAACCTTGGTTTCCATCATACTATGCGGGGCTGTCTCAAAAGTCAGATTCCATATCATTCCTGCGAAAGCAGGAATCCATAAGAGCCTGATTTTCACATTATAAAGATTCCGTATCAAGTACG
>CAYOFK010000017.1:0-12963 GCA_964403185.1 uncultured Rikenellaceae bacterium
CCTTCTCAAGTGAGGTGATCATATCGTATTCTTCCAGAACAACCTCGTCAGGCAGATTCAGTGGAATGTGGGTAAAATTTACAATGCCCCTGATCCCGGACTTTACCATTTGTGTTGCGATTTCCTGTGCATATATTTGTGGCACTGCCAGAATTCCGATCGTGATGTTCCGGGATTTTATGATTTTCTCCATATCATCTACCGGGAAACACATGGTGCCTGAAAATTCAGTACCGGTTTTTTCCGGATCATTATCAAATGTGGCAACCACATGTAATTTCGGGCGCAATCCGCTCAGATAAGCTGTCAGGGCTGTTCCGAGGTTTCCCATGCCCACAATGGCCACATTGCGGCCCGAGGTAGTGTCCAGGCATTGCCCGATGACTTCGATGAGTTTCCGGACCGGGTATCCTTTACGATATACACTGGTGTATCCCAGCAGCATCAGGTCGCGCCGCACCTGAACGGCAGTAATATTCAGAATGGCTGCCAGTTCATGAGAAAATATATGATCCTTACCGGATTCAATATAATTCAGCAACCGTCTCCTGTACTGGCTCAGGCGTTCAACTGTTTTTCCAGGTAAAGTGTCCATGGCTGACTTCCATTGTTACTCCATTAACCCGGATTATTACCTACCGGTGAGATCGCTGTGCTAGGTTCATAAATAATCCTGACGACGATGAAATACTTATATTTTTAAGCTTTTAAATAGCTCAAAAATGAGTATTTCTATGTCGGGGTTTCCTGCACTCCACCCCTCTATCCGTCACACATTCATGCACTGCACTACGTTTTTGCATAAACCACGAAGTGCTCGACGGAGTCAATAGTGCAGGTTAACAAAGATAACAGAAATCAGGATTAAAGAAATTGCAGAATGCAGATCTTAGCGGAATGAGGCCTCTCCTTTGAACTCAGCCTGCCATACTTTTCAGCCATTTGTACCAATCCTGCATGCCTTCTCCGGTACGGACCGAAAGTTCTATAAACCCGATATGGTGGTTGACCTGAAGGGCGTATTCTTTTACCCTGGCCACATCAAAATCCACATAGGGCAACAGGTCGGTCTTGTTGATGATGCAAAGGTCTGCAGACCGGATCATTGAAGGATATTTTACAGGTTTATCGTCTCCTTCTGTGGTACTGATGATCACTATCCGTTTGGTCTCACCCAGGTCAAATAAAGCCGGGCATACCAGGTTGCCAACATTTTCAATCATCAGGAATCCGGGATTATTCAGATCCAGTTCTTTTACAGCATTCCGTATCATGCCGGCATCCAGATGACAGCCTTGTCCAGTGTTTATCTGAACCACCTGGGATCCGGTTTTGTGAATGCGTTCGGCATCATTCATGGTTTGCTGGTCGCCCTCAATAACGTAAAATGTATGTTCATCGTTTAATTCTGAAATGGTTCGCTCCAGCAGGCTGGTTTTTCCTGATCCGGGAGAACTTACCAGATTCAGGGCAACCAGTCCCCTGGCTTCAAAATATCCCCGGTTTCGTTCCGCCAGGAGATTGTTTTTCTGCAGGATGTCCTGTTCGATCAGGATCTGACGCCGTTCGCCATGATCATGGTGGTGGTGGCCATTTTCATGGGTGTGGTCTTTTATTGGTTTTGCTTCTTCCTGAGTCCCGGGTTTTCTTATGGTTACCTCATCTTCAGGCTGTCCGCATCCACAGGTATCGCACATCTTTATAAAATATTAATAGTTTATAAAATTAAGGAAAAAAAGACAATGCGAAGGGGTTGTGGGTTTGGAGATCCGTCCGGCCGCTAAGTGGTGGCCCGTGGGCAGGCTAGCCGGTCCGACGGATAGGGAGGACAGGGTTCAGAGTTGAGGAGTATAGGCCACGAATGCACGAATGGTACTGTTCGGGGTTTGTACTTACCGGGGCGGACCGGGGCAACCCGCGAATGAGGTGGCTTGCGGTTATAACCACCTCCCCCTCGTTTCACTCGGGTACTCCTCCTTGGGAAGGAGGAGAATTCAGACCCTGCATAATGCCAGCAGGCAGGCAGGGACCTCCCTTCGGTCGGACGCTGGAAGGTTTTCCAATTCCATCATTCCATCCCACCCCTACTCCACTTGTAAAGACTTAACGCGGAGTTCATTGCCCTGCGTCAATTCATGGCCATAATCCCCGCATTCGGGACAGGGATCAGTTAAAGTTTCCACCTGGAATTCCCGGCCTGACACCGGACAAATCATTTTGGCCCGGAGGATCCGGATGTTCCATGCGGCAGTCTCGCAGATTGTATTTTTAACCGCTGCTTCCATGGCAAGTTCAAGGGCTTCAGGGACCACACCCGAAAGGGTACCTATCTCAATCTCAATTTCCTTTACTTTCTCAGCTTTGTCTTCAACCGCATATTCAGTAGCGATATCAACGATACTCATGGCTATGGAAAATTCATGCATATAATTGATCTTACGAAACAGAGGGTTCCCGTATCCGGGATTCATGGCATAAATTTAACTTTTTGCTTTTTATTTTGAAGGGCAGGGATTATTTAATAATTATGTTCCTGGTACATGTTTACAAAATAATCCAAACAATTTTATTGGAAATAAGGGTATATTTTTGTACTTTTAATGGAAGCGTACCTGATCATTAACCCGCGTTAATTACTGATTAAATGGAAAAGTTTGTCGCTCTTAAAATCAAATGCCCCAGGTGTAACAAGTCTTTGATGGATCCCTATCATCAAATCAACGGGAAGCCCAGCATTGCCCTGGATGTAGCTTCTGATACTGAGAAAGGTAAAATTCATCTGTGTGCCTATTACGGATGTTATGAACATAAATCCACCATCAAGCTGAAGGATAAAGAGATTGTTAAACTGTCCTGTCCTTCATGCAGCGAGGAGCTTTCCGGAGAGAACAAATGCGATACCTGTGGCGCTCCAATGGTACCCTTAAGTATGGAACAAGGAGGGCGTTTATATATCTGTTCCAGGAATGGGTGTAGTGAACACTATCTGAATTTTGAAAATGTTTCTGACGCTTTGCGGAAGATGTACAATGAATTTGGATATTTCTGATCAGGACGGGAAATGGATTTGCGGGAGTCTGGTCACCACTGGCCTGACTCTCTTTTTTTTGCTGCAATGGCTATCTGACCCAGGGCAATACCGCCATCATTACAGGGAACCCGCCTGTGTGAATAGACCTCAAAATCCATAGATCGGAGCCTTTTTACAGTGTGTTCAATAAGATATCTGTTTTGAAAGGTCCCTCCCGAGAGAACCACCTTATTAATCCCCGTTAATGACTGCAGGCTACGCACCACGTCCAGGATAATGGCACCGATTGTATTATGAAATTTGAGAGAAATGTCCTGTACACTCACCCCTGTAATCAGGTCTTTAACAATTCCTTTAATCATAGTATCCACGACAATTGTTTTACCCAGCACGAATTTATACACGGCCTCAGAATCTCCTGAGGCAACACTCTCCAGTCGCATGGGTGCTTCTGCATGAAAACCGGATACGGTACACACATTTGTCAGCGCAGACACAGCGTCAAACAAACGGCCCACACTGGATGTATAGGGTGTGTTTATGTTCTGATCGATCATCTGCAGTACCATCTTCAGCACTGCCGGGTCTGTTTTTTTGAGAAAGGGCAGATCCATCCATACCATGTCAATGCCATATATCCGGTATAGATAGGAAACCGCCATTCTCCACGGATTCAATGTAGCCATGTCACCTCCCGGCATGGGAACATAGTCAAAATGCACGGCCCTTGTGTATGATGCAAAGTCTGAAATTAAAAATTCACCTCCCCATATGTTGCCATCATCTCCCAGTCCGGCACCATCAAAAGCCACGCCTATTACTTTTTCATCCAAAGCATGCTCGGCCATACAGGAAGCAATATGAGCATGATGATGTTGCACCTGCAGCAGTTTCTTTTCCTTTGTGAGGGCATATTTTGTCGACAGATATTCAGGATGAAGATCGCAAACATAAAGTTCGGGATCTACTCTGAATAATTCTATAAACCGTTCAAGGGATTCCTGATAGAAGATATATGTTTCCATATTTTTCAGGTCCCCGATATGCTGACTGAGCAGGGCCTGATTGCCTTTTCCAACACAAAAACAATTCACCAGTTCGGCTCCCGTGGCAATGATGCCTTCGACATTCATATCTACCATTACCGGAGCGGGTACATACCCCCGGGACCGCCTTAAAACAGATGTCTCCCGGCCAACCACCATGGTTACAGAATCATCCACGCGGTTATGAATGATCCGGTTATGGGTTAATACGGCATCACAGCTTTCTTTAAATGTATCCAGGGCGGTTTTATCATCAATGAGTATTGGTTCATCAGAAAAATTCCCGCTGGTAAGTACCAGTGCTTTAATACCGGTATGTTCGAATAACAGGTAATGAAGAGGCATATAGGGCAGCATGGCGCCTATGGTTGAAAAACCCACACTGACACCTGGAGCCAGGGATCTTTCAGCCCGTATCAATACAATGGGCCGTTTCCATGACAGAAGTAATTGTTCTTCAGTGGGGGTGGTATTGGCATATTCATGTATCGCATTCAAATCGGCGAACATAACAGCGAAGGGCTTGTTCTCCCGGATCTTCAATTGCCTGAGTTTCGAAACAGCCGCTTGGCTGGCAGCATCGCAAGCCAGGAAATATCCGCCCAATCCCTTAATGGCTACGGTTCCACCGGCTTCCAGGATTTTTATCAATTCCGCGAGGATCTTTGAAAAGTTCCTTTCAGTCCTGCTGCAGGTAATCAATTCATACCGGGGCCCACAACCCAGACATGCTACAGGCTGGGCATGGAAACGCCGGTCCAGTACATTTTCATATTCCTCGCTGCAGTCCCCGCACATTTTAAAAACGTCCATTGTGGTCTTTGACCGGTCGTAAGGCAGGGACCTGATTATTGAGAAGCGGGGACCGCAATTGGTGCAGTTCACAAAGGGATGGTTCAGCCGGCCGGGTTGTCGCTTCATGTCTTCAAGACAATCTGAACACACTGCAATATCAGGACTTACAAGGGTGATCTCATCTGAGAAACTCTTACTGGAAACGATCCTGAAGTCTGCGAAATCCGGTTTTGAGACTTCGGTAATACGAACAGATCGTATGCCGGATGCCGGCGGAGCTCCGGATTCAACATCTGCTTTAAATTGCTGCACGTCTTTGTCACCACCCTGTATATAAACAAGCACCCCATCATTCCGGTTCTCAACCGTCCCCTTGAGATTATTGTTTTGAGCCATTCTGTATATGAAAGGCCTGAATCCGACTCCCTGCACCAATCCTTTTATATATACTTCCACCGTTTTTGCCATTTCATATTGCATTTTCGCAGAAATAATAAACAGGATCAAAGCTAAATATATTCTTCTTATCTTTCCTTTTGATCTTTCAACAGCGCCATTTGAACGTCATCATCTCCTCTTTTGCATGGAAAAAAGGTTATGCAAAAGAACATGTTGAAAAAATGATAACAATCATGTCCCGGGAAAAGCTTTGTCAATGCCCTGTAACCATCTCATATTCTTTCGCATATGTAGAGAAGTATGACATAAATCACATTTGTTTCTTTGGAATTATTCTAAATTTAATTTCCATACTTGCAGGAGATATAATTAGCTGATATTTTTGCTGTGAATTAATTAACATCAACCGGATATTTAAAAAACCATATTGATGACAAATAACATTGTTAAGGCCGCCTTACGAAAATACCGGAGCGATCACACCAGGCTAATGGATATTTTATTATTGATCCAGTTGGAGGCCGGGTGCATTTCTAAAGAAGCTGTCAGGCAAATTGCTGATGCTGTGGGTCTTTCAGAAGCTGATGTTGAACAGACCATTTCATTTTACCATTTTTTTGCCACGGAGCCAAGGGGCAGATATACCATTTACCTGAACAACAGTGTGGTATCACACATGATGGGATTTAAGAAGATAGCCAGGGCTTTTGAAGAGGCAACCGGAGGCACTTTCGGAGGTGTTACAGAAGATGGGCTCATCGGTTTATATGAGACAGCCTGCATTGGGATGAGCGACCAGGAGCCTGCAGCCCTGATTAACGGAAGGGTATTTCCGGACATGACTGCATTCCGGGTGAAGGAGATCGTCCGGGATATGAGAAAAGGGCTTGAAGTGGAGAAAATGTATGCCAACACCTTTGGAGATGGGAAAAACTCCCACCCCTTACTTCGGACTGTTATCAGAAATCATATCAGGCGCATTGGTCCCATCCTCAGTCTCAACTATCAGCCCGGAAAAATCCTGCGCAAAAAGATGGCATTGATGACGCCTCAGGAGGTCATTAACGAGGTCAAACTGTCTCACCTGAGAGGCCGTGGAGGCGCAGGTTTCCCAACCGGTTTGAAATGGGAATTTTGTCGTAAGACCACCGGAGATCAGAAGTTTGTATTTTGCAATGCCGATGAAGGCGAGCCCGGAACCTTTAAAGACCGTGTGATCCTTACGGAAAAACCTGAAATGGTTTTTGAAGGCATTACCGTTGCCGGATATGCTATCGGGGCGGTTAAGGGAATCCTTTACCTGCGCTACGAATATAAATATATGGAGGCTTATCTCGAAGATGTTCTAAGCCGGATGCGGAAGAACAAACTCCTGGGACCACAAATCGCTGGAATTAAAGGATTTGATTTTGATATTTCCATTCAATATGGAGCCGGAGCCTATGTATGTGGTGAAGAATCGGCACTGATTGAATCCTCGGAAGGCAAGCGCGGAGAACCAAGACCCAGACCGCCCTTCCCTGTTGAAAAGGGGTATTTGGGATTTCCCACGGTGGTTAACAATGTTGAAACCCTGTGTGCAGTTGTTAAGATTTTACAGAACGGGGGAGCCTGGTATCAATCTCTTGGAACGAAGGAGTCTCATGGGACCAAAGTACTCAGTATCTCAGGAGATTGTAAATACCCGGGCATTTATGAAATAGAGTGGGGTTTTTCAATTACTGACATATTGGAAATGGCCGGTGCGGATAACACACAGGCTGTTCAGATAGGTGGCCCCTCGGGAACCCTGGCAGGGCCTGATATGTTTGACCGCATCCTCTGTTATTCAGATCTGGCCACAGGGGGTTCCTTCATCATCTTTAATTCGACCCGCGACATTCTGAAAGATGTGGTCATGAACTTCACTGAGTTTTTTGTTGAAGAGTCGTGCGGGTCCTGCGTGCCATGCCGCAACATTCCAAAGTTATTAAACAGTAAACTGAAAAAGATCATTGACGGAAATGGCACCCAACGCGACCTGGATGAAATGACACAATGGGGCGGGATCATGAAGATGAATCGATGCGGTCTGGGTCATACTGCTGCCAACCCGGTATTGTCCAGTATCAGGAATTTCAAAAAACTGTATGAAGAAAAGATCCAGCGGGATGTTGATTTCAATTCCGGTATTGATCTCGAAGCTGCGATAGCAGAATCGTGTGAGTTTGTGGACCGGATACCTGAATTATAAACATTTTAATAATGGGAAAAACTGTCAGATTTTTTATTGATGACGTAGAATGCACTGCTGAAGAAGGCAGTTATATTGTGGATGCTGCAAAAGAAAATGACATCTACATTCCTACCCTGTGTAATTATAAGGGGTTAAAACCTGCAGGTTCCTGCCGGGTTTGCACGGTGAATGTAAACAAACGTCCACTTACAGCCTGCACTACGCCGGTAGCTGAGGTCATGGAAATTGAGAACGACACGTCCGAACTCCAAAATATGCGCAATGCTGTAATCGAGATCATGTTTACTGAAGGGAATCACTTTTGCCCCGCTTGTGAAAAAAGTGGTAATTGTGAACTGCAGGCCCTGGCCTACAGGTTCCGCATCATGGCCCCAAGATTTCCTTTCCAGTTTAACGACCGCGATGTGGATGCCAGTCACCCAAAGATCTTTCACGACCACAACCGCTGCATACAGTGCAAACGTTGCATCAGGGCCATAAAAAATGAAGAAGGTAAAAGCGTATTTGCATTTAAAAGAAGGGCCAAGGATATCCGTATTAACCTGGACGACCGGTTGGGTGAGAATTTAACCGATGCCCTGGCGGAAAAAGCCATGGAAGTGTGTCCTGTTGGCTCTATTCTTGTGAAAGAGAAGGGATTTATAATACCAATCGGCCAGCGTAAGTACGATAAAAAACCGATCGGTGAAGCATAATTATCTAACGCAATTTGTAACCGGATCATGAGTAAACCAATTCTGGCCACCACCTCTTTAGCAGGATGTTTCGGATGCCATATGTCATTTCTTGACATTGATGACAGGCTGCTGGACCTTATTGAACTGATAGAGTTTAATAAATCCCCGATAGATGATATTAAGATATTCACCAAAGATTGTGATATTGGCTTGATCGAGGGCGGGTGTTGCAATACTGAGAACATCCACATCCTTAAGAACTTCAGAAAAAAATGCAGGATCCTTGTTTCATTTGGTGAATGTGCGATCATGGGCGGGCTCCCGGCATTACGCAACGACATCTCGGTGAAGGAGTGCCTCAACGAGGCTTATTTATCGGGCCCCACCACCGTAAACAAAGAACGCATACTCCCGAATGATGAGGAATTACCAATCATTCTGGATAAGGTATATCCCTGTCATGAAGTGGTTAAAATGGATTACCATCTCCCCGGTTGTCCGCCCCATCCGGATCTGATATGGGACATGTTGCATGCATTGATCCTGGATGTGAACGTTGATTTACCTTATGAAGTCATTAAATACGATTAAGAGGAGGGAAAACATTGGCAAAAAAAATAACTATTGAACCCGTTACCCGTGTTGAGGGCCATGGCAAAGTCACCATTCATATGGATGATGACAACCAGGTAGTGCAAAGCAGACTGCACATCGTTGAATTCAGGGGATTTGAGCGATTTATTCAGGGTCGTCCATACTGGGAAGCACCCGTTCTGGTACAAAGACTGTGTGGTATTTGCCCCGTGAGTCACCATCTGGCTGCTGCAAAGGCCATGGATGTTATAGTTGGTGCGGGTACCGGTAAAGGCCTTACATCCACTGCAGAAAAAATGAGAAGACTGATGCATTACGGACAGATATTCCAGTCCCATGCATTGCATTTCTTCCACCTGGCATCACCGGATCTGCTTTTTGGTATTGAGGGCGATCCGAATATCAGAAATATCATTGGCATTGCCCTGGAGCATAAAGAGCTTGCTGTTCAGGGAATCATGATGCGCAAGTATGGGCAGGAAATTATACAGGCTACAGCAGGAAAGAAAATCCACGGAACCGGAGCCATCCCCGGAGGCGTTAATAAGAGTCTGACCGCCGGGGAAGTAGATGCCTTCCTGCACGGCACCGATCCGTTAAATACGGATAAAATGATTGAATGGTCGGTTGAAGCTCTTGAATTTTTCAAAGAATACCATAAAGGACACAAGGATATGATTGATAATTTTGCCGACTTTCCTTCGTCACACCTCAGTCTGGTCAGGGAAGACGGAGCCATGGACCTGTATCATGGCGTTCTGAGGGCGGTTGATGCGGACGGCAAAAAGATCCTGCATGATGTGGATTATCAGGACTATGTTAACTATATCGGTGAAGAAGTCCGGTCCTGGAGTTATATGAAATTCCCCTTCCTCAAAGAATATGGGAAGGAAAAAGGCTGGTACAGGGTAGGGCCTCTGGCACGAATGAATACGGTTGATTTCATCCCCACACCTCTGGCTCAAAAAGAATTCGAGATCTTCAAAGCCTATACCGGGGGCAAGCCAAACGGGATGTCCATGCACATGCACTGGGCCCGGTTGATAGAAGTATTGCATGCAGCTGAAATGATGAAGGAATTGTTGAATGATCAGGATATCACCGGAGACCTGTTGATTACAAAAGGTTCAAAGCAGGCAGAAGGTGTTGGCCTGATTGAAGCCCCGCGTGGCACCTTGTTCCATCATTACAGGATCAATAAGAACGACCAGATTGAAATGGCCAATCTGATTGTTTCAACAACGAACAATAACCAGCCCATGAATCTGGCAGTAGAATCCGTGGCCAGAAAATACATGAATGGCCATGCGGTGATCTCCGAAGGGATGATGAATGCGGTAGAGGTAGCCATCAGGGCCTACGATCCCTGTTTAAGCTGTGCCACACATGCACTGGGTAAAATGCCCCTGGAAATAAAGGTCCTGGATAAAAACAATGCCCTTCTGGATCACAAATTGACTTCATGATAAAAACATCCGCAATATTGGTTTACGGATATGGGAATCCAGGCCGGCAGGATGATGGTTGTGGCATTGTATTCACTGAATCTGTAAACCAATGGCTGAAAACGGAAAAGATCAAACATGTTGATTGTGATTCCAATTACCAGTTGAATATCGAAGATGCAGAATTGATTTCGGACTACGATATGGTGATTTTTGCAGATGCCAGCATGGAGCGCATTGATTCCTTCAGGTTAAGCAGAATTGAACCTTCAGATTCCAGGATTGAGTTTAGCATGCATGCAGTTTCTCCGGCATTTGTATTGGATCTCTGCCACCGGCTGTATGGCTCCGGGCCTGATACCTACCTGATTCATATTAAAGGACTTGAATGGGATTTCGGAGAAGGATTAAGCCTGGAAGCATCAAGAAATGTAACACAGGCTCTTGAATGGTTAAAACCGGCCCTGGCACAGCCTGAGAAAATGAAGGAGTTGGTTTAAAAAGGCAGCCATCTTCCTGACCTCTTTTTAAAATTTAAGGATGTTTCTAAATTTTTACTTGTTTAATAGATATTAATATCTACCTTAGCAGTAACAATCCATTGTCATCATGAATGATGACCGTTGGTAATTAATATGTGCGTTCTGTTAATGCCAGCGTATTTTTTCGACGCACGACGTATTTTTTGTATATGAATATTTACGTAGGAAACCTGCCTTACGGCGTAACTGAAGATGATTTGAAACAGGTCTTTTCCGAATTTGGAGAAGTTACTGAATCAGTAATTATAACTGACAAGTACTCAGGAAGGTCCAAAGGATTTGGGTTTGTTGAAATGGCCGATGATGGCGAAGCAAATAACGCCATTAAATCACTGAATGATACTGATCTGAAAGGTCGGAATATTAAAGTGAGTCAGGCCAGACCTCGCCCAGATCGCTCATAACCGGACGAAATAATCCGCTAAATAACAGTACTGCCTTCCTGCCTGAGCAAACTCAGGCTGCGGAATAACTATGTCCATGAATTTTTGTATTCCTGGCAGGCGATCATTCTCATGCCCGGGGCTATTATCTTCCGCCCCGATGGGGCTGGGTGCGGCCGGCAATCAAACCCAGGTTCAATCCTTTGCAGTAGTGGAGTAAAACAACCGCGAAGTGGTTGAATGTGAATAACCCCGGGTTTCAACCCGGGGGTCCGGGCATCGCAACCATCAGGTTTTGGCGGAGATTTTGCCCGGTGCAGGGATGGTGTGATGGATTGCAAAATCTGTGACAAAACAGGAAGGAAGGCTGAGGAAAAGCCAATACAGATCGACTTTGCAAGTCGATTGTGCCCGAAAGGGTACAAATAAATCCCTTCGGGATTAAAGCGACTTGGAAAGTCGCTCTACAGACGCGCGATTCAAGTACTAATTATGCAACCGGTCGCCGTAATCATCCCCATGTGATATGAGCAGGCAAGGCCAGGTATCCCGCCTGCCCTGGGGGTCAGAGACCCAGAAACACAATAGCAATACCGCTCAGAAGGATTGTAGCACCGGCCAGAGCATGAGTATAACGCTCCATCTTTCCAAAGGGCAGGAAATTGATGCCAAAAGAGGCGACTGCAACGATCGTCAGCATGGTCAAAACAGTCGCCAGACCAAACACTGCAGTGACAATCAGCAAGCCGGCTGTATTATTTTCCGCTGCCGGATACATCAGAATGGGAATCAACGGCTCGCAGGGCCCCAGGACAAAAATGACAAACAGTATCCAGGGAGTTAATTTCCGTGGTGCCTGTTTTTCATGGACATGCAAATGATCCTTATGATGATGGTGCTTGTGTGTATGGTATGTTCCGTCTTTATGAACATGAATATGGCTGTGTTTACGGTTTCTGTAAGCCCGCCTGACACCCCAGACCATGTATGCAAACCCAAAGGCTATGAGCATCCATGCTGCCAGGCTGCCCCGGCCGCTTTCAATACCTGTAAGTTTGTTCACTCCCAACCCAAAGGCAATCCCAAGCATGCCCAGAACCACAGATCCCAGTACGTGGCCCAGGCCACTGGCAAGTGTCACAAGCATTGTTTTCCGCATCGACCACTTCCCTGCCCTGGACATGACAATAAAAGGAAGGTAGTGATCGGGGCCAAATAATGTATGCAACAAACCAATACTGGCTGCTGTTAAGGTTAATAAACGGATCTCTTCAGTCATATTTTAAAACATAAACATTACACAAAAGTAACAGAATCATCCAAATTCCCAGGCATTCACCGGGGTGTTTTTCCGCTTTATTCCAGTCTGAAAAAATCTCCTGTTTCGGGAATAATAAACCCGGAGGGAATGCTTTCATCAGCAGCCACATCCCGGATCCACTTATCAAGCCTGACCGCATCCAGTATCCTGTCATTGTAATACTTCTGATCCTCCAATCCACCGTAATGTACCGGAATGGTCCTGTCAGGCACCGTCTTTTTAACAAAATCAAGAACGCAAAAGGATTGCCCGGCCGCAGGATCCGAACTTAACAGTTCCTCAAAATACCTGTGTCCCCGTAACCGGCTCTTGTCAGAGGCATGAGGCACCAGCAGTTTTTGCCAGGTCAACTGATTTTTCCATTCCATCAGCAGACGGTCGCCACTTTCCGGATGACTGCCAACAATGCTCCAATGGTTTGAAGGCGGATACGGAAACCGGTTGTTTGCATCACATACCAGGACATCGGTATTTGTTAACCGGTCCCAATCCCC
>CAYOFK010000017.1:13063-25593 GCA_964403185.1 uncultured Rikenellaceae bacterium
GGTTGTTTGCATCACATACCAGGACATCGGTATTTGTTAACCGGTCCCAATCCCCTGGTCTCAGCAGTGTACAAAGGACATCCCCGGTGAAAAGGATCCGTTTGGTTTTTGCACTTCCGTCATGTATCTCAAACAGCAACATGCCGGCCCCCCTGGCACCAGCACCATGATAAACCGGGAAGGCAGTCACAGTCAATTCTTCCAGTGATAAAACCTTAATTGTATCTCCAAACTCAAGCGGGAAAAACTCGGTAATTTGTGCTATATGTGGTATCGTGGACAGAACCATTTCCCAACAATCGCGGGTGGCATACACAGGGTAACATTTCTTATTGTTAAACCTGTAGTAACTCTGTGCTACCCAATCAATACCTAAAATATGGTCAAAATGAGGATGGGTAAGGAACAGGGCTTCGGGGATCCTGTTATAACTGTTAAGCAACAGGGGTATCGTACCATGGCCGGCATCAATCAGGATCTCCCAGTTGATGCTCTCTTTTTCTCCATCATCCGGATGAAAACTGAATAAGGAAAATGAAGCGTTGGCATGATCCACCGGATTTGAGACTGAGTACATGGGATGGCGCTGCCCCAATGGCACCGGCCAGGCGTTCCCGCGGCCGTTTATACGAAGTTTATAGGATGTTTGCACTACAGTTTCCGGACTCATTACTCTATGATCTCCATTTCATCCAATAAATAACCGGCTCCGGCAAATTTATCAATAATGAACAGGGCAAACCGGATATCCAGAGAAATATTTCTGCACTGATCAGGATTGAACATCAGGTCGCTCATGACGCCTTCCCATGCCCGGTCAAAGTTCACCCCAATAAGGTGTCCCTCAGCATTCAGAACCGGACTTCCTGAGTTGCCCCCGGTAGTATGATTTGTTGCAATAAAACACACAGGCATTTCTCCATCTTCGGCATATCTGCCAAAGTTCTGTTCAGCATACAGTTCCTTAAGTTTATCCGGCACATCATAATCGTAGATTTCAGGATCATCTTTTTCAATGATGCCCTTCAATGTTGTATAATGCTTATAAAAGACCGCATCTACAGGTTCGTAGCTTTTAACATTTCCATAAGCAAGACGCAGTGTGAAGTTTGCATCTGCATAGAAAACCTTATCGGGCTGGAATTCCATCCGGGCAGCCATATAAGTGCGGTTCAGCAACCTGAGGTCGTCTCCAAGGCGGTTATACTCGGGCATGATCTTTTCCGAATGCAGGGTATGGGCGCTTTCATAAATCTGGTAAACCGGGTCATTTTTAATTTTTCTCATCATGCCCTTGCCGGGTGATTCCAACAGTTTATAGACCTTTTCAGGTTTGTCAAAAATGGTCTTTTTATATACAGCCGCAGTATATTTTTCAAAATCGTCCTGATATTTGGATTGAATATTGATATATACAGAAGGTTTAAAGTCCGCATTCATATTCGCATCCAGCATCTCCATTACTGCTTTAAACAATTGCTGGTCGATAGCGGAATTATAGTCCCTGAAGAAATTTTCAGTCTGGGTTATCAACATATCTGCCAGTCTTTGAATATCTTCATCCGGTGCATTTTCTTCAATACTTTTCAGCAGCCGGTCAAATCTGCCTGAAAATGCAACCAGTTCCGTTCCGCTTGAGAAAAACACCTCCCGGAAATAATCGCGAGCCAACCGGTACCTGGCGTATTGCCGGTAAAGTTCTTTATAGGCTTGAAGTAATCCTGAGTAGTTGGTCTTATTATTTTCATCCGCCCATTTCTGAAAATCAGTTTCAAACTGTTGTTTTTTACTTATGGCATCAAGTTTTTCCAATCCCCGGATCTCACCAATCCACCGTTTCCAGGAATTACTTACCGATGCCTTTTTAGCTGAATACTGAATTCTCACCCCGGGATCATTCTCCATACCGGCATTCATAATTTCCAGTTTCTTATCTCTGATCTGTATGAGCTTTGGATAAATCGTTCCGGTGAGCATCTTCAGGTGAAAAGAAGGCACATACCGGAAGGTGCTGCCCGGAAAGCCGTACACCATCGTAAAATCACCGGGACGCACTCCTTTCAGGGACACCGGAAAAAATTTTACAGGTTTATATGGAACGTTATCTTCTGAATATCCCGCCGGCATATTATCTTTACCCGCATAGATCCTGAACAGGGAGAAGTCTCCTGTATGCCTGGGCCACATCCAGTTATCCGTATCTCCACCAAATTTTCCGATGGCTGAAGGTGGCGCCCCAACCAGTCGGACATCCTTATACACTTCCTCCACAAACAGGAAATACTGGTTCCCGGCAAAAAAGGATTCAACGTGAGCCTGGTAATGTGTTCCTTCAATAGCTTTAGCTTCAATGTCCCCGATATTGCTAAGGATCTTTTCCATGCGTTCCTGTTCAGACATGGTATTTATAATTCCATCCAGTGTTTTTTCTGTAACATCCTCCATACGTTTCAGGAATATTACTGATAACCCCGGATTTGGAAGTTCCTCAGCTCTTGACATGGCCCAGAATCCGTGCGTGAGATAATCATGTTCAACAGTTGAATGTTGCTGTATTCTTCTGTATCCACAGTGGTGGTTTGTAATGAGCAGGCCCTCCCCTGAAATTAACTCAGCGGTACATCCTCCGCCAAATATCATTACAGCATCTTTCATACTCGCCTGGTTCACACTGTATATATCTTCGGCAGTTAGTTTAAACCCTTTCTCCTGCATGATCTGGATGTTGAGTTTTTCAATAAGCAAGGGGATCCACATGCCCTCGTCAGCGCGGCTGCTGAATGCCAGAGCCAGCATCAGAACCAGGGTGGTTAACAGGTTTTTTCTTTTCATAATAATAAGAGTATTAGGTTGGGACAAAATCCGGTATATATGAGCTTAGAACTTCTTAATTTCTGAGTACAAACGGTGCAAAGGCAGGCCCATAACGTTAAAAAAAGATCCCTCAATCCGTTCCACTCCAACATATCCTATCCATTCCTGGATGCCATATGCACCTGCTTTATCCAGGGGTTTGTAAGCATCCAGGTAATAGCAGATCTCCTCTTTGGTAAGAGAACTGAAATATACTTTTGTGAAGGATGAGAATGTGGCAGTCTTTTTAACGGACCTCAGGCACACACCAGTGATCACTGTATGCATCTTTCCGGAAAGTTGCATCAGCATGTCCATGGCATCGTCAAGGGATGAAGGTTTATTTACAATGACTCCATCCAAAACCACAATGGTATCAGCCGTTACAAGAATGTCATGATCCTCAACCGGACCCGGAAAATGATCCGACTTTTTACGTGCCAGGAAGACCGGCACCTCATCCGGGGACATGGTTTTTGGAAAGGATTCGTCGACTTCCGGTGGAACAACCATTTTCACTTCAATATCCAGGCCCTGAATAAGATGCTTCCTGCGGGGCGACCTGGAAGCCAGGATCAGTTTCATATTGGTTTTACCGGTTTTCATGATGAACTTTTCCGTTGATGCCCGTTACTGTTTGTGTGTCTCTGCATTCCTGTTTGGCAGCCTGCTTCGACTTTTCATATCCACCATCTCACTGATTTATCTCGTAATTAATTGGGTAAAAACAAAATACCGGAATATCAGCGCATAGGATAAGCCCAAAAGCATGATAAGCTTGGTTATGTTGCTGGCTGCATGGAAATCGTGCTGGGAGGTGGCCCGGCTTATCCTGTAGGCTGTATAGAGCAATGGAATTATCAAACCCAGCAGTAAATAGATCAATGTCAATACATTCTGAAGGTAACAGAGATACAGCAGAACCAGAGAAATGATCATGATGAAGATCAACGAAATCACAATGAGTCTGGTGGTCTTAATTCCAAGAACAACGGGCAGGGATCTTCTTCCAAATTCGCGATCCCCTTCAAAATCTTCCATGTCCTTTATCAATTCTCTTAAGAAAATGGTGAAAAAGGCAAAAAATGAGAATCCTCCCACCCAGGTGACAGTATGTCCGAGGTTTATCTGATATTCATTCAACAGGGGTCCGTAGACCTGAAGAATTGGTGGGATCTCAAACAGAACCACAATAAAGGGTACCAGGCCGGCAAGGATGGCAACAAGGATATTTCCAACAAGAAACTGCCGTTTATAGGTTGTTGAATAAAACCAAAGCAGTCCTGAGATCAATATAAACACGAATCCCAGATAGATCATATCCAGGACATAAGACACATAGAAGCCAAAAAGAATACCAGCAGCATTGAGTGTCACATGGATCGCCATGGTCCAGCGCCTTGGAATGAGCTTGCCAACGATCACCTTTTCGGGCCGGTTCAGCAAATCGGTTTTCGTATCGAAGTAATCATTGATTACATAACCGGCAGCCGTAAGACAGATAGTGGATAATACAAGACTCAGGAACTGGAATTCAGTGAGTTGCAGATCCAGTGGTGCCAGTTTACTGATACCGGCTTCACCTGTAATATAAATATTTGATAGAAGTGTTTCCAGGATGGCATACCTCATCAGGTATTGCGTGGCCCCGATAATTATCAGATTCTGAAACCTGATCAACCTGAAAAAAGCGATAAGATATCTCATGGTTCAGAGCGGTATTTACCAACGAAAAGCGTCTCCATCCATCCATTTGTTGTGTAATCTAAGTACCTGTTCAATGATGTCCCTCACACAACCTTCACCCCCATTGATATTGGAAATATATTTTGAAAGTTGTTTTATTTCCACAACTGCATCTGCAGGGCAGGTTGGGAAGCCAACCATCTTTAATATTTCATAATCCGGCAGATCATCTCCCATATACAATACTGTTTCGGGATCAAGCCGGTATTTGGAGACAAAATCCCTGAAGTCATTTATTTTTTCAAAAGAATTCAGATACACCTCCTTAATTCCCAACCCGGTAAAACGCTTTTTCACTGCCACAGAGTTCCCGCCTGTGACAATGGCAATTGGATATCCTTTTTTCACGGCCAGCTGGAGTGCATATCCGTCTTTGATATTGATGGTCCGCATTGGAAAGCCATCAGGTCCAAGAGGCATGGTATGTTTTGACAAGACACCATCCACATCGAAGGCAAAGGCTTTTACTTTTCTCAGTTCTTCTTTGAAATTGCTCATTCAGGTAATGCTTCTTCCGGCCGTTTAAATTATTTCAGACTGGATTGTATGCTGTTAGTAATACTTTTATAGATCTCCCGGTATCTTGCGTTGGAAGATAGTAAATCCAAATGTTTTTCAAGAATATTTTTATCATTTCTTATTGCCGGGCCTGTCTGTACTTCACCAGGCTTCCGGTACATAACTTTACCGGCTGTTTCTTTCACCAGAGGTTGCATCAAATCAAATTCCAGATTTGCCTCTTGCAAAATGGCATTGGCAATGGCATACATATGGTTGGTAAAATTGCATGCAAATACTGCGGCAAGGTGCAGAATTTGCCGGCGTTCAGAATTGATCCTGCGAACTACTCCTGTAAACTGAGAAGCCATATGGTATATACGATCCTCCACTTCCTCATTGCAACCTTCCACGCACACCGGCACAACGGTAAAATCCACAGGTCTTGTTTTAATGAAGGTTTGCAAGGGATACATCACTCCATAATTCCGGACTTTATTTTTGAAAATGTCTATGGAAAGGCCCCCCGAAGTATGAAAAAAGAGAGCATCGGGAAATTTATAGCCTTTAATAAAGTCCACCATGCCCTCATCTGAAAGTGCCAGAATATACACCCTGGCATGAGGATTTACTTTTTTGATCTCATTTATGGGTTCGGCGCTGAGTTTTACTGCCAGGTCCCTGGCCGATTTATTGGTCCTGCTATATACCTGAAGGATGTTATAGCCGGCATTCATTAGTTCCGGAGCCAGGTGGTATGCAAGATTTCCGGCACCAATAAAAACAACATCTGTAATATCAGACATGGCATTCCAGCTTAAGGACTAAAGGTAGGGCAATTTCATCTATTAATAAAACGGGGCTGTCTCAATTATTTGAACTGGTCTAATTCAAGTGTATCGAGGTGTAACACATAATATCCCGAATAATATGTGGGGTTTTGACGTTGCATACAGTCATCTGCAGCAGCCCCGGTAATCAGCACCTCATCCCCTGAAGCAAATGAAGTGATCAGGTCCCATTGTATCTGAGGATCACAAAGTGTGAAGTTGCCATACAGGTCCCGGGGAATAAAGTAGGCGTATTTTGTCTCAGGAACGTAGTATATGGTCCCTGCCATTTGGGTCAGATCAAACACCGTTTCTCCCTTTTCGCAACCACAGAGGTCTTCTTTACAACCCGGATTCAAAATGAATGAACCCAGCACAACAAATAAGGCGATTCCCTGCATCAATCTCTGTTTCATAGTTTAAAATTTGTAAACGTTATCATCTATAAGTTTATCTGCAATCCTTCTTCTTGCAGCACGAGTATTGACACCGTCTGTTTTGGTCAGATGATCAATCACGGCAAACAGCTTTTCACGGTCCCTTACATTATCGGCAGAAAACACGATGTCCAGGGCATTT
The DNA here is from genome assembly GCA_964403185.1 of uncultured Rikenellaceae bacterium. Lineage (GTDB taxonomy): Bacteria > Bacteroidota > Bacteroidia > Bacteroidales > VadinHA17 > CAYOFK01. The sequence continues at coordinate 19,570 of CAYOFK010000017.1, forward strand.
TTGCGGATCAGGGATGCGGTGTCAAAAATATTGACATCAAGAATATCCTTATATAATGCCCCCGCGTCTGCACCTTTAATGCTCTCAAGTTTTTGCACCCTCAACATGGTGGATTCCGAAACATACAAATTCATGATAATGTTTGACAAATGATTTATCAATTCCTGTTCGGAAACCAATTTTCTTTGATAAGTTTCATTGAGCAGTTGCATCAAAATTAATGCCGTTTTCTTAAAATTATCGACATGAAATTTCTTTCTCAAAAAATAATCCTCAGAATCAGCGCTTTGATTCAGCAAATTATCCAGGTTGTCCATCAGGTCCTTTGCTTTTCCAAAGAGGTCAAAATCCTTTTTTGCACCTCTTTTCAGCAAGGTATCCACAACAAGTATCCTGTTGATCTCGTTGGTGCCTTCAAATATCCTGTTGATCCGTGAATCGCGGTAACCTCTTTCCACCGGCATTTCTGAAGAGTATCCCATGCCCCCGAGAATTTGAACAGCCTCATCAACAATATAGTCAAGTGATTCGGAACCAACGACTTTCAATATCCCTGCCTCCACTGCAAACTGGGCATACGCAGTGATCAATGCCGTTTCTTTGGAACAATCTGACAGGTTTGCCTCTGCCTGCCTGTCGACATCCTTACTTGCTCTGTAAACAGCTGACTCGGTGGTGAATGTTTTAATAACCTGTTCGGCCAGCTTATACTTTATGGAACCGAAGCTTGAAATGAGAACACCAAATTGTTTCCTTTCATTTGAATAGTTAACAGCCTGGTTGATAGCCAGTTTTGCAGCGCCCAGAACATTTGAACCTAATTTAATACGGCCCATATGCAAAATGGCGAGGGCAATCCTGAATCCCATGCCCCGATAGCCCAGGAGATTCTCAACAGGGACTTTACAATCATTTAAAAAGATCTGACGGGTGGACGATCCTTTAATGCCCATTTTCTTCTCTTCAGGATTCAAAGAAAGGCCGGGATAATCTTTTTCAACAATAAATGCACTGAGAACCCGGTCGTTATCAATCTTTGCAAAGACTGTGAACACATCTGCAAAGCCTGAATTGGTGATCCACATTTTCTGGCCATTCAGAATATAGTGTTTCCCATCGTCAGAAAGTACCGCCTTTGTTTTACCCGAGTTGGCATCGGATCCTGCTCCCGGCTCTGTTAAACAATAAGCTCCCATCCATTCACCGGCGGCTAATTTTGGCAGGTATTTTTGTTTTTGTTCTTCATTTCCATAATATAAAATGGGCATGGAGCCAATCCCTGTATGACAGGAATAGGCCACGGCAAATGAATACCCTGCCCCCAGGTGCTCAGCAGCGATCTGGTTGGTCACAAAGGACTGCCCAAACCCTTCGTATTCTTCAGGAATTGCGATTCCCAGCAATCCAAGTTCCCCTGCCTTTTCAAGCAATTTTCTCATAATGCCTTCTTCCTGGGCATCAATTTTATCGAGATTGGGCAGAACTTCAGTTTCAAGAAAATCATCGCAGGTTTGTGCGATCATTTGCTGTTCTTCATCAAATTCTTCCGGGATAAACACATCGGCGGCGTCTGTTTCACGAACAATAAATTCACCGCCTTTAATGGTCTTTGAATCTTCCATCTTAGTTATTTTATATAGGATTTAAAATTACAATTTCAAGGACATGGCAAGGATTTCAGCCAGGTCGTAATTCTCAACTTCTTCAACTTTATCCTTATACTTAACCCCGTCATAAAGCATGGTCAGACAAAACGGACAGGCCGAGGCAATTATCCCGGCGCCCGTTTCAAGAGCTTCTTCAGTACGTTCCATGAAAACTTCCTTGTCTCCCTCTTCAGCCTCCTTAAACATTTGGGCGCCACCGGCACCACAGCACAGGGCATTGGATTTATTTCTGGGCATTTCCACCAGGTCATTGGTTAAGGCACGCAGTATATTTCTCGGGGTTTCAAAAATATCGTTTCCCCTTCCCAGATAGCAGGGATCGTGATACGTGATCCTGCGATCCTTAAAAGGCGATTCTGCCAGATCAATACCTGTGTCTTTAATAAATTTGTCCAGAAGTTGTGTGTAATTCACAACCTCATATCCCCCCCCCAATGCGGGATATTCATTCTTAAAAGCATTAAAACAATGTGGACAAATAGTAATGATCTTTTGAACTTCGTAAGCATTCAGAACTTCAATGTTTGACAGGGCCTGCATCTGGAACAGCATTTCATTGCCAGCTCTTCTGGCCGGGTCGCCGGTACAACTTTCCTCTGGTCCCAGGACAGCATAACTGACTTTAAAATGGTTCAGTATTCTGGCAAATGCACGGGCCACCTTTTTATACCTATGGTCAAAAGCGCCTGCACAACCGACCCAGAATAAATACTCGGGTTTTTCTCCTCTGGCAAAAAGGTCGGCCATAACCGGCACTTCTATCTTATCCGTTTTATCTTCCATGATCATTTCAAAGTCGAAAGGTATTTATTTTTCTGCCCATTCAAGACGGTCATCCCGGGAATATTGCCAGGGTGCTCCGTTGTTCTCAATATTTGCCATCATGGTATTCAAAGGTGCCGGGGCATCCGATTTTTCCATCACCAGATGGCGCCGCATCTCCAAAATGATGGCAACCGGATCAATGTTTACCGGGCACTCCTGTGTACAGGCATTGCAGGTAGTACAGGCCCAGAGTTCCTCAGTTGAAATATGATGGAACAGCGATTTACCATCATTAAAGCCAGGCTTTTTATCATTCGAAAGTTTGTCAACACTCCTGCCATACTTTTCCAGCCGGTCCCTGGTATCCATGACGATCTTCCGTGGGGAAAGCTTTTTCCCGGTCAGGTTGGCCGGACAACTGTCAGTACACCGTCCACACTCGGTACAGGTATAGGCATCCATCAAATGCTTCCAGGTAAGTTCAGTCACTTCGCTCGCGCCAAATGCAACAACTTCTTCTTCAGGCTGGGACGAGAAATCTTCAGCCAGCATCATCTTCACCTCTTTGGTTATGGCTGGCATGTTAGCCATTTCAGCCCTGGGACGCAATTTGGAATAATACACGTTTGGGAAAGAAAGGAATACGTGCAAATGCTTGGAAAAGGGGATATAATTCAAAAATATAAGCACCCCAACAATATGGAACCACCAGCAAAAACGTTCAATAAATACCAGAGTTTCGGTTGATAAACCTGAAAACCACGGTTGGATGAAACCGCTGAATGTGAAAGATCCAAGTGCCATATAATGCATATCAGGCCTGGTCTGTAAAATGCTATCGGAAGCATTCATAACCAGAATGGAACTCATCAGGACTATTTCCGTGATTAAAATGATATTGGCATCGGTCCGTGGCCACAGGGTCATCTCATCATTCCAGAATCTTTTTACTCTGATAAGATTTCTCCTGATCAGGAATACTGCACATCCGGCCAACACTGTTAAAGCAAAAAATTCAAAAGCCGAAATCAGAACCGGATAAACCGGCCCCAGGAATGAGAACAACCTGTGTGTGCCGGAAATCCCGTCTATCAGGATCTCAAGCATTTCAATATTTACTATAATAAACCCGGCGTAAACAAATATATGGAGGAGCGCCGCAATGGGCTTTCTTGTCATTTTTTGCTGTCCGATGGCAATAAAAAACATGCGTCTACACCGCAGGCCTCTGTGGTCTTTTATTCTAATATCTTTCCCAAGATTGATATCCCTGGAGATTTGCCTGATCTTTCTGGTGAACAGTAAAGTAGCAGCACCCAGGACTATAATAAATACCACACTGGCAAGCATAATAACAATGTCTTGTTTGTTGACCTATATTAACCTTCCGATTTAAAAGCTTTTACAGCTTCTATAAGTTCGGGAAGTATTTTGTGTGCATCACCGACAATGCCGAAGTCTGCAGCCTCAAATATGGGCGCATCCTTATCCGTATTGATGGCAACGATACACTTTGAAGCCGTAATTCCGGCCAGGTGTTGAATGGCTCCCGAAATTCCAGCTGCAATATACAGGTTTGGGGCAATGATTTTTCCGGTTTGACCGGTATGTTCCTCATGTGGTCTCCATCCTTCATCTGATACCGGCCTTGAACACGCGGTAGCTGCTCCCAGCAGTCCGGCCAGCTCTTCAATCGGGCCCCACATATCAGGAGACTTCATTCCACGGCCACCGGATACTACTATTTCAGCATCCGTAAGAATGATCTTTCCTGTTTGTTTCAGGGTGTCAAAAACTTTGGTCTTCACATCTGCAGTTGCGTTGAAGTTCTCAATCACAGGATCGGTTTTTTTCTCAACCAGTTCGAACGAATTCCTGGCAAGTGTAAGGATTTTCTTTTTAGATGTAATGACCTGATTTACAAAGCCTTTTCCTGAAAACACTTTCTTATAAACTGTAAACGGCTCCAGAGATGAAGGCACTTTCATCACACCGGGGGCAAGGCCTGCCGTTAACCTGACTGACAATCTTGGAGCCAATGCTTTTCCTGTATTGTTATCGGACAATACAATCACTTCTGCAGATTCTTTCTGCGCTACTGCTGCAATAACTTTAGTGAATGCCTGATTATCCAGGATTTTAAACAGGTCGCTTCCAGCGTTGATAATCTTATCCACACCATAGTTTCCCAGTTTTGTAAGTTCTGCATCAGAAACCGGACCCAGGGAAACCGCTATGGTAGCTGACCCCGACATATCAGCCACTGCCTTTGCATAGGAAACCAACTCAAAAGATGACTTTTTGAAGGCGCCATCCCAGTTTTCAGTAAATACTAATACTGCCATTCTGTTTTAATTTTAATCGTATGCCAATGTTAATTACACAGCTAGAGAACTTTAGCCTCATTATGGAGCAATCCAATAAGAGATTGGGCGTCCTCAGCTTCAATCATTTTACACGGTGGTTTTGGTTGAGGCAACTCAAACCGGTCCATCACTGTAATGGGTTCTACCGCAGAAGCAGGCACCACATTGAGTGGTTTTTTCCGGGCCATCATGATGCCTCTCATTGCCGGTATCCGGGGATCAATAGCTATGCCTTTCTGGACTATTGCGACAAATGGCGCTGCCATTTCAATTTTCTCATGGCCGCCATCTATTTCGCGTGAAACCTTGATGGTACTTCCTTCAATTTGCAAACTTGAAACAGCAGAGATGGAAGGCATGTCAAGGAATTCAGAAATCATGCCGCCAACTGCCGAACCATTATAATCTGCAGATTCAATTCCGGCCAGGACAATAAAGTTGCCATCCAGACCTTTCAGATATCCGGCAATCAGTGAGGCTACAGAATAACTGTCTGCCGGTTCGGTGTCTATCCTTACAGCATCATCAGCTCCAATGGCCAGGGCTTTCCTGATGGTTGGTTCTGAGGATGCAGATCCTACTGTTAAAACTGTAACGTGATCCACAACATTATTACTATCTTCCTTCAGTTCCATCGCTCTTGTAAGGGCCAGTTCATCCCACGGATTGATAACCCATTGCACCCCGGTTGCATCAAACTTTGAATTGTTGTCAGTAAATCTAACTTTTGTTGTTGTATCAGGAACATTTCCCAGACATACAATAATCTTCATAGTTATCTATTTTTAAAGTTAGAAATTACACTATCTTTTGTAAGTTGACAAATATATAAAATTTATGATCTATTATTATAAGATGCTATAGTTCAGAACAATTCCACATAACAACACAACTGTCTGATTTAAATGCACTTTCACCGGTATTGAATAAACATTCCTGATATGTATTGCAATGTTCATGTTAGTAAAAAAAAGTTCCCGTCAGGGGTAAAATACCTTAGAATGAGGGTGTCCAAAAATACTGAAAATAATTTAACCACAGAGTACACAGACCTGCCTGTATTCTCAGGCAAATCCAAATATAATTCAAAAAAACTCATATACAGGCTAAGGCGAAGGTAGAATTCGTTTTTTGGAAAACCGCTAAGCGGCTGATAAGAAACTACCCGGTTATTCCAATCAGATCCATCATGAATGCATATTCCAGTGCCGTTTCCCTGAAACGTC
>CAYOFK010000018.1:0-4409 GCA_964403185.1 uncultured Rikenellaceae bacterium
AGATTCCGTATCAAGTACGGAATGATGCCATTAGGTTGCTTTTGAGACAGCCCCGTCCTGGATCCTGACAACACATTTGTGTTCGTCAGTGAGATGGATCCCTGACGATGCTGTCAAGGGAGACGGGGGATTTATTACGATGGAGGTGGCGGATTTAGGTTCACGGGAGTATTAATTTTGTAAACCATTCCGGGGGACGAATGGGCTTGAAGCTTTCTTTACCGGTAAATATAAGAACCACATCTCCTGTTGCCAGAAGGTCCTTTTCTGCATTCCGGAGTTCGTAGTCGAATTTTATACGGACGCCATCCGGCCGGTTCATAGTGGTTTTTAAAGTGAGTAACTCATCATAACAGGCAGGTTTAAAATACCTTACCCAAACTGAATACACCGGAAGCATCACCCCTCTTTCCTCCATGGTGCTGTAGGGTAATCCCAAAGTGCGCATCAGCTCTGTCCGGCCCTCTTCAAAATAGACCGGATAAACCGAATGGTGCAGGATGCCCATAGTATCTGTTTCAGCATAGCGAACACGAATCTTTCGTTCTCCGTTAAAAACCGTTTCTTGTTCCATACTTCAGTGCAATAGTGGATTTGATTCTTTATGTATATATTTGAAATAGAGCCTGTCCAGAATGGCCGGAAAAAAGAGATTGCCGATCCGTGTTCCCTTTCCACTGAGAGTGAGGGTCACCTGTCTTTTACGTTTCATGATGGCCCGGTACAATTTCCCGGCCACCTTTTGTGGGGACATCATCCCCTGTTCATTATAGGGAGACTCTCCAAGTTCTGACCCATCGGCTGTCAGTGCTTTTCTCCTGATATTTGTGGCAGTATATCCCGGAGCAAAGGTAAGAACATGCAGTCCGGTATCAAGATGTTCCAACCGGATCGAATCAAAAAAACCCATAATTGCAAATTTTGAAGCTGAATAGGCCGATCTTCCGGGAAGTCCGTGAATGCCTGCCACAGAGGTGACCCCAACCAGGGATCCTCCGGATTTCAAAAGATGGGGAAGCGCATATCTGGTGCAATATACGGTACCCCAGAAATTAACATCCATCAGTTTCCGGAACACCTCAAACTCCAGTTCATGAAACAGGGCCTGCATGGCTATCCCGGCATTATTTATCAGTATGTCAATGCGTCCAAAGGTTTGGATGGCATTCTCAACCAGCTTCATGCAATCCTGCTCAACTGACACATCGGCAACGAACTTCAGGATGTTATCCGAATAGTCTTTTAAACCCGATTCAGCAATTGCAAGGGCCTCATCATCAATATCCGCCATGACCACACTGTGACCACTTTGCAGGAATTTTTCTGAGCTTGCCAGTCCGATCCCGGAGGCTGCGCCGGTAATGATAACAATCTTTTTCACCAAAGAGGGGAATTGGAACTTCAAATTTAATATAAAAATCAATCCGCCGGACTCTCTGAAGTTTCAGGAATGTGATGTGCCGGAAGTATTTTATTGACTTTCCATTCCGGAGAGCATTTGATCCGGCTGCAGGTGCAGGAAAAAAATTCATCAATTATTTTTTTGAATAAAATAAATTAAAAATTTAACTTTGCAATCGCATTTGTAAAATGCGGTTGATTCAGTAGCTCAGCTGGTAGAGCACATCCCTTTTAAGGATGGGGTCCTCGGTTCGAGACCGAGCTGAATCACTGGAAGGCCTGGCGGTTGTGTCAGGCTTTTTTACTAAAATGAGAACTAAAATACATATCAGGCAAAGTTATTACGCCAGTGCATTCTCCGATCCTGAGTCCTTCACATAAAGACAGGATGTTTCAATCAATTCAGCCGAACGGCGCATAAAAGTAAAATCAGGACTTTCAGCCATGCCGAAAATATTGATGTCTGCATGTGGCGCCCTGATCAGGCTGTCCTCAAAGCTTCCCTGCAGTACATGAAACTCAGTATTGGATGGCAGGCGTGCCACATCGCTGATTTGCTGAAGAAATCTATACAAGTGCAGGGTCTCCGATTGAACCGCCGTTGAAGTAATGAGGTTCAGTTTCCCGTCCCAGTTTAGATACAACTGCAGGGAAATAAGCATGGCCAGGTGCCAGTTGGGACTTTTGTCACGCAGCCAGAGGTTGATGTCTTTCTGCATTCCGAACTCAAACTTTTTATGTTTCTTCAGCAGGATAGATCCCATACCGTACTTTGAAGAATGCTTCAGCAATTCACCAATCGTATCATCTTTATGAGCTTTGTTGCCTATGGTAAGAAACAGGGTGTTGGGCCTGAGGGCTCCGGCATTTAATGTCTGGATCACCAATTTTGCTCCGTGTACAAAGCGGCTGTCCTCAATGACTGTGGAATGCACCGGAATATTCTGTTCTTTCAATGGGGCCAGGAGTGTTGTCAGTTGTTGTTCAACGGTTCCGGTTTCGTTTTGACGGACAGTGAATCCAAAAATACTTCCTGAGGGATAGGTAATGTTTCTGATGAACTGTACCGGCGCAGACCATTCTTTAGGGTCTTCAATGGGAATAAGGAGGTCCGGTTTCCATGAGATATGGTGCCTGGGAAATTTAGCTGCTAACTGGGATGCACGTTCTGCCAACACCAGGAACATTCCGCCACGGATGTCGCCCCCCTCGGCCTTAAGACCACGCCGGCCCAGCCAGACATACAGCCCGATAATTGTGATGATGGCCACCACGCTAAAAACCGGATTGATCAGGAACATGATGATCACAGACCCCAGGGCACCGTATAGTGATACCATTCTGGGAATTTTAAAGCTGGGCCTGAAACTTATGATCTTCATGCTTTGTTGAATGAAGACCACCAGGTTGAGTGTTCCGTAAGTAATCAAAAAGAACATTGTAATGAGGGCAGCCAGGGCATTCAGGTTTCCTAAGAGCAAGGCAATGGCAATGCTGATTCCGGTAAAAATGATGGCATTACGCGGTTCATTATTGCCGGTTTTACGTGCGAAGGTCTTATGGAGTGGAACGGTTTTCTGCTCGGCAAGGGCTTGCAGTATCCGCGGTGCGCCTACCATGCTTCCCAGTGCGGAAGAGAAGGTTGCAGCCAGAATGCCCAGGATTACCAGAAAGCCCCAGCGCGCGTTGTCAACCAGTGCCAGTTGATTTGTTCTGAGCTCTTCGGGAGAGATGAACCGGAAAGCAGCCCAGGTTAGCAGTACATAGATCAGAAGGGTCACTCCAATGGCGGAAAGGGTTCCCACCGGTATGGCTTTCCGGGGTTCTTTCAGGTCTCCCGACATGTTTGCCCCGGCCATGATCCCTGTCACTGCCGGGAAAAATATTGCAAAGACTATCCAGAATCCTGCATCTTCAAATGCACCTACCAGCTTTGCATCAGATACCGGCTCATTGGGAGAGAGAAAGAATGAAAGAATTGACACCCCGATAATTGCCATTACAATGTATTGTACCCGGATGGCAAAATGAGCGCTGATATAGGAAATCGTGAGCAGTACGGTCAGGGTCATAAAGGATATAAGCAAGGGTGGATGGCCTGGAAAAATACGTAACCAACCCTCGGTAAAACCCACAATATACAAAGCTGCTGAGAGCATCTGGGATATATAAAATGGGATCCCGATACTTCCGCCGGCCTCAAGGCCCATCGATTTGGCTATGATGGAATAGGCCCCTCCTGCCCCAATTTTGATATTGGTAGTGATGGAGGACATGGAAAGCGCCGTACATATGGATATGGATTTTGCAAGCAGGATGATGGCCAGGGTACCAAGAAGTCCGGCGTTGCCAACCACCCACCCCAGTCTCAGATACATGATGATCCCCAGGATGGTCAGCACATCCGGAGTGAATACTCCACCAAATGTTCCGAATTTTCGAACGGTGCAGGCATCAGGAAGCTTTTTTTTCAGCCTGAAACTTTTGCCTGATTGATGTTTGGCTTCTGTCAAAACTCTGAAATTAGCAGAAGTCTAAATATAGAAATTATGATTCGTTTTCCAGTCAGGATGGTGAGAGGTTTTTATAGTTCTCCTGCAGACAGGAATCCTGTTTCAGGCTTTTAACCCAGGAATCTTACGCATCCTGAGGTTCCCCGGGGTCACCTCCAGGTATTCATCCAGTTGTATGTATTCCATGGCCTCCTCCAATGAAAACTTCACACTTGGGGCAATCCTTACAGCCTCATCGGAGCCTGAAGCCCTCATATTGGTATGTTTTTTCCCCTTTATCACGTTTACATCCAGGTCGGCATCGCGGGTATATTCGCCTATCACCTGGCCTTTGTACACCTGTTCTCCGGGATTGATAAAGAACACGCCACGGTCCTGTAACCTGTCAATGGCATAGGCCAGTGCCTGTCCGGTTTCGTTGGCTACCAGTGAGCCGTTAAATCTTCCTGCTATGGGGCCCCTGAAGGGGGCAAACTCCTTAAACCTGTGGTTCAT
>CAYOFK010000018.1:4509-15575 GCA_964403185.1 uncultured Rikenellaceae bacterium
TCGGTTTCATCCACCCTGAGGGCCAGGTTTTTTTCGGTTTCCTTATTCAGGCGATTGCGAAGATGCCTGGAGGTCACATATGTTCCTTCCTTACCAAAAAAAGGTGAAGTATTTATGGTAAACAGCATGCTCATTGTAGGTTCATCTATGGCGATACGCTTCATTGGCTCTGGTTGTTCCAGGTCTGCAATGGTATCTCCGATCTCAAACTCATTAAGTCCCACTACGGCACAAAGCTCGCCGCTCCGTACCTTTTGCACTTTCTCCCTTTCCAGTCCAACGAATACGTAGGTCTCCCTGATACGGACTTTCCTGGGTTCTCCCTGTCTTATGCAGAGTGCATATTCCCTGCCGGTTTCCAGGTCACCCCGGAACACCCGGCCAATGGCAATGCGCCCGACAAAACTTGAATAATCCAGGGCGGCAATCTGCATCTGCAGTCCGCCCATACGGTATGGCGCCTCCGGGATACTTTCTATAATGGTGTCCAGAAGCGGGGTGATGTCTTCCGTAGGTTGTTTATAATTTTTACTCATCCATCCTTGTTTTGAGGATCCGAAGATGGTCTCAAATTCCAGTTGTTTTTCTGTGGCATCGAGATGGAACATCAGCTCGAATACATCCTGCTGCACTTCATGTGGTCTGCAGTTTTCCTTATCCACCTTATTGATCACCAATATGGGTTGCAGCCCAAGTTCCAGGGCTTTCCCCAATACGAACCGCGTTTGCGGCATGATGCCCTCCAGGGCATCCACAAGAAGCAGTACACCATCGGACATTTTGAGTACCCGCTCCACTTCACCCCCAAAATCGGCATGGCCGGGTGTATCAATGATATTGATCTTCACATTTCTGTAATGTACCGATACATTCTTGGAAAGAATGGTGATGCCCCTCTCCCGTTCCAGATCATTGCTGTCGAGGATCAAATCTATAGTTTCTTTTCTCTGGTCGAGGATTTTGGATTCCTGAATGATCCGGTCAACCAAAGTGGTCTTGCCGTGGTCCACATGTGCAATGATGGCTATATTTCGTATGGATTCCATAGTGTAAAAAGCCTGCAAAAATGCAAAAGTAGTTAAAATAAGATCAGGGCTAATCAGGAATCTTGAAAATGCCAAATAAGAATCATTCCATTACCGGCGGAACGTCCGTTAATATATGCCTTCTGGCTGGCAATCTCCTATTATGGGTATCCCGGAAAACCCGTTAGTATGATTATGGAGCCAGAATGCTAAATTGTTACATTGCTAAATTGCAAATCAAACTAAGGAAAATAATGATTCCTTTCAATCAAAATGGTATCATCACTTTCTGCAAGTACATGATCGTTCCAGATTGCTTTCATAATTTTATACTTTCTTTTCAAATAAAACATCACAAAAATATTTCCTTCTGTCGTAAAACAGTTCCTTTATTTCAAGTCCGGAACCGCGTATGATATACCTCACAACGTCCATGTCGTATTTTCTTGAAATTTCGGTATGGATCTTTTCTCCACGTTCAAAGCCGACACTTAAATCCAATGATTCAATGTACACTTCCTGATCACAAGTGCTTTGAATATAACTTATGGCCACTCCGGCCCGGGCGTCATAAACCGGGGCATGAATAAAATTGTTCAGAACAAAATTCCCGCCCAGCTCAGCATTTATACGTACGAGCAGATTCAGATTAAAATCACTTGTAATACCCATGGAGTCGCTGTAGGCCGGTAAGATAATGGATTCATCCTTTTTCAGGTCCACGCCCAGGAGAAAAAGATCGCCCTTATTCATTTTTGACGCCAGGGTGCATATGAAAGAGCGGGCTTCATCATCATTTAGGTTGCCTATATTTGAGCCCAGAAAGAGAATGATCTTTTTTAGTGCACTTTGAATGGTTTCCAGCACCTGGAAATACTCCCCCTGCCTTGGTTTAACATGTAATCCGGGCAGGACAGAGTTTAGTTTAACAACCAGTTTCCTTAAGGCATTCCCGGATATATCGACGGGACTGTAGGTGAAATCCACACCATTCATTTTCTTCAGCAATTCCATTGTTTTTGTGCCGTCACCGGCCCCGAGTTCAATCAACTCGAAAGAAGTATTATGAGTCATAATAGCATTGACCAGCGCATCGATTTGTTTTGTGAATATTTCCATTTCACAGCTGGTAAGATAGTATTCAGGCAACTGCATGATCTTAACAAAAAGGGCATCTCCGCGTGCATCATAAAAATACTTTGACGGAAGGGTTTTTGGGAAGGCCTCCAGACCTTTCTTAACATCTGTTGAAAATGTTCCTTTCATATTAATAACTTTAACAGGTCTTCAGCTTTTTGAGTCGCCGTTTCAAAAACTGGATTTTTTTGAGGATATAATTGAAATATTTATATTTACTTTAGATAGTAAACTCAATATGAAATTCACTTTTCCAAGATATGAATTTTAAAATGAAGTCACATTAGTCATTAACAAATCCTGAACAGCTCCATTAATAATTCTATGAAAGATAAGATTCAACAGTTAGAGGAAAGAATCAAGATCCTGGAAAATGAACTTGAGAATGAACGACGCACTAAAAAAGCCGAAGATTATCTTTTCCGTTGGCTTGAACGGGCAAATGATCTGGTCATCATCATTCAGGATGGTTTCATCAAATATGTAAACCCCCGCATAACAGGACTTCTGGGATACAATGTCGAAGAGGTTACCGGAGAGAAGTTCATGAAGCATTTGGACGGCGAATCCGGTCAAATGTTGATTCAACGGTATCAGCAGCGAATGAAGGGTGAAAAAGTTGCCGAGCATTATGAGGCCATTTTAAAACACAAAAACGGGCAAAAGATTTATGTGGAGATCAGTGCCAATTTATTCAGCTATAAAGGGAAACCGGCAGATCTGATCATCATTCATGATATTACAGAGCTTAAAGAAAGCCTTGAAAACCTCCGGGAGAGTGAGGAAAAATACCGGAGTTTCTTTAAAACTTCCAAGGATTGTGTGTTTTTTACCTCCCGCGACGGCAAATGGATTGATATGAGTGACAGTGCACCGGAATTTTTCGGATATCAATCAAAAGAAGAACTGATGAAGGTTGACATCCCGGAATTGTATTATCATCCTGAACAGAGAAACAATGACCTTATATCTATTGAAAATAAGGGATTTACAAGAGACGTTCCCATTAAACTGAAGAAAATGGACGGCAGTGTTATCGACACACTTGTAACCTCACTCGCTTTAACGGATGAAACAGGTGAGATCAATGCATATCATGGGGTCATCCGCGACATTACGCAACAGAAGAAGGATGAAAAAGCTTTGAAAGAGAGCAAGAAGCACCTCGAGGAACTCAATGCTTCAAAGGATAAATTCTTTTCCATAATCGGGCACGACCTCAGAACGCCCTTTAATGCCATCATCGGTTTTTCAGAACTGTTATGGAAAGAGGATTTTACCTCTTCGGAAATCCGTAAAATTGCTGAAGACCTGTACAGAACCGGAAAAGAAACATATGATCTATTAAACAATCTCCTTGAATGGTCCCTGTCGGAAACCGGGAAGATCAAATACACACCTGCACTTTTTCTGATAAGTCATATTATCGACAGTGCAGTGGCCCTTTACATCGAAATGGCTGCCAGGAAAAACATCCGGATTTCAACCGATGTGCCTGGGAACATGAAGGCCTTTGCCGATGAAAATATGGTCATGACCATTATAAGAAATCTTGTTTCAAATGCCGTGAAATTCACATCCAGGGGAGGTATAGTCAGTATCAGGGCAACGGAGGAACAGGAATTTATTAACATTGCTGTGACAGATAACGGCCTGGGTATTCCACATACCTTCATAGACAGGATATTTGACCTGGACAAGGAAATTACCTCCCGTGGAACTGAAGGAGAATCCGGCTCCGGCCTTGGACTGTTACTGTGTAAAGAATTCGTTGTAAAAAACAAGGGCCGGATCCAGGTCGAAAGTGAAACCGGTAAAGGATCTACATTCACTGTGCGGTTGCCTAAATAGTGAATGGTGGGAAGAAAGGCCCTCACAGAGGGCACATGGAGGAGCAGAAGATCCGGAACTCAATGTGCCCGGAACAATTGTTTCACCTCATAAAGTTGTTGTTTAAGTTCTTCATAACGCAGGTATGCATCTTTTCCGGGACGCTGATCGGCCCGGTTCAGCATTGAATTCAGATAATTGATCTGGTCAAGTAACATGGGTTTCATATAGGGGCCTTCAGCCGTGAACAGTTGTTCCTCAACACGTTTCAGTCTTTTATCCGCCATTTTTGATTTTTTGCCTGCTTTTCCGTTTTTAAATTGGGCATCAAGAGATGAACGCTCCTCCCTGACTTCGGAGGCAAACCGCTTTGCACTGTCCTGAATATCGCAGACCTTTAATGCGAGTGATTCCTGCTCCCTGAGATCTGAAAGTGTGATGCCCGATGCTGCCACATTGGGATCCATAATTATACTGAATTGTCCGGTATGTATTTGTTCTCCGAGAGTGAGCCGTACCGTGTACTTCCCGGGAGCTGCCAGGGGTCCGGAATGGTACCTCAAACGCTCATTCTTATCCCAGGCTCCCGGATGTCTCATGTCCCAGCGAAATCTGTGCATGCCCGGTTCACTATCAAGAGCCGGCACAGGCATTGGCCTGGAAAATCCGGTGGCCACATCCTGTTGTTGGTTCATCTGGCCGGCATCATCCGCCTGTATTCCTTCAAATTTTCTGACCGTTTCACCATCTGAATTGAGGAATTCAAGTGTCACCTTTCCTTTAAATCCTTTGCCTGTATTATAATCAACATTCACAGTCGCGGGAGGATAAAACGGAACTGAATGTTCTCCCGTACTGCGGTACCTCATCCTGAACGTGTCTCTTGGTTTAAACAGACGCTCTTCAGCACCTTGGGCCACTGATCCAATCTGGCGCAGCAGAGTGATGTCATCCAGTATCCAGAAGGAACGCCCCATGGTTGAAAGAACCAGATCCCCACGGTAAACCTTGATATCTGTAACCGGGGTGACCGGGAGGTTTTGCTGAAAGCGGCTCCACGAAAGGCCGTCATCAAGAGATACAAACATGCCAAATTCAGTGCCGGCATACAGCAAGCCTTCCCTTTCCGGGTCTTCCCTGATAACACGTGTGGGGAAATCTGAAGGAAGACCGTTATCTCCGGGAGTGATCAGGATCCATGAACTGCCATAGTCTTCAGTTTTATACATATAGGGATGCCAGTCACCCAACTGGTACCGGAGCACTGCAATGTAGGCTTTGCCCTCCTTGTGCGGTGAGGGTTCAACACAATCAACACGTCCGCCGCCGGGCATTCCGTCAGGAGTCACATTTTTCCAGGTCGTTCCCCCGTCTGTGGTAACATGTACCGGCCCGTCGTTGGCACCCACATAAATCAGACCTTCCCGTATCGGAGACTCCCGTATTGAATAAATGGTGCTGTAGTATTCTTCACCCGTAATGTCTCTGGTTATGGGCATCCCTGATATCACCTGTTTATCTTCTTCAAATGCTGTAAGATCAGGTGAAATGGTCTCCCAGGTCACCCCGTCATCAACCGTTTTGTGCAGGTATTGTGAGCCGTGATATACTACATCGGGATTGTGTGGTGACACATGTATGGGCGCCACCCTCTGAAACCTGTATTTAAGGTTCCTGGGATTGTGGCTGTAAATGTTGGCAGCTCCAACGTAATAATGCCGTTCCTGACCGGTGCGTTTATCGTAAACCCCAAACCGTCCCTTACAGTTGGAATACACTATATTGTGGTTCCCGGGTTTGGGAACCGCCGGTCCGGTTTCGCATCCACCAACTGCCAGCCAGTAAGCGTTTGTCCCGGCCGGCGAAGGGTATGGTGGTAAACCCGGAACCGCAATGGTGCTGTTGTCCTGCTGACCCGCATACAACCAGTAAGGGAACTGGTCATCCACCTCTACCTGGTACAGTTCTGCCGTGGGTTGATTCGACTGGGTTGACCAGGTACGGCCATAATCAGTAGACACATTGGCGCCGCCATCATTGCATTGCACCATCGTTAAGGTGTCGCCGGGATGGATCCAGAGGTCATGATTGTCGCCGTGGGGAGAGCCCAAATTGGTCCATGTCTTCCCTGAGTCATAAGAACGCATATACCTGTTAGCCATAACAAAAACCGTATTGGCATTGCGGGGATTGGCTTCGATATTGCAGTAATAGAATGGTCTGTTTATCAATTCCTTTTTTGTGGTTACCAGGTAAAATGTGGCCCCGTAATCGTCTGACCGGTACAGTCCGCCCTCCCCCTCAGGAGCTTCAACGAGTGCATAAACACGTGAAGGATCTTCGGGAGAAACAGCCAGGTCAATTTTACCAATCAGTCCCTGTGGCAATCCTTCCGATAATTTATTCCAGGTATCACCCCCATCCATTGATTTATAAATACCCCCTTCGGTGGAACCGCTTATAATGGTCCATGGTTTGCGCTCTGCCCTCCACAGAGCAGCATAGATGGTATTTGGTTGCCCCGGGGCAAATTCCAGATCCACAACACCTACGGTATCGGAATGGTAGAATACCCGGTCCCAGGTAGCGCCACCATCCTGGGATCGGTACACGCCCCGTTCCCTGTTTGGCTGGAAAGCCTGTCCAATGGCAGCCACAAAAATGGTTTGCGGATCTTCGGGGTGTATCTCCACTGCTCCGATCTGCCCGACTTTTTCAAGGCCCAGGAAAGTCCATGAGCGCCCTCCATCGGTGGTTTTATAAATTCCCTTTCCGGTGATCACATTGGAACGGAGGCCATCCGACCCGGTTCCCACATAAACAACATCCGGATTTCCCTGATCCACACATATGGCACCAACCGAGGGCGTTGAAAAATACCCGTCTGACAGGTTGCGCCAGCTTTGACCATAATCTGTGGTTTTCCATACACCACCGCCGGACGCGCCCATATAAAAGCTTCCGGGCCGGGCCGCCACACCCTCTACGGCAGTTACCCTGCCTCCACGGGTTGGTCCCACATTCCTGTATCTCAACTGTGAAAACAGGTTTTCTCCGGCTGGCGAAACCCCGGCTGCTTGCTGTGGAAATGCAGGTTGTACTGTAAAAATGATGGTTGATAAAAATATGAACAGTCTGATCCGGAGAATAAAAAGCTTCATTGCGATAGTTTTAGTGTCAGGAAAATCGAAAGTACAAAAAAATATTTATGCATCTTAAGTGATCATCATGAAGCTTTTTCAAATAATGTAGGGCTGTAGGTTTTTTTGAATTATCAGGCAGCTCCCTTGTTTTCAGATAATACATCATGGCTGCAGCCCAATGGCCTGGAATGATAAACCAACGGAAACTTTTAAAGTGTGGAAAACAAAAGCTGATGTCCCGGAGTCCTTAATTACTTCAGGTCTTCAAAGGATATGATGCCCGGGTTGAAAATGATCTGTGCCACTTCGGCATGTCCGGTACTGCCTGTGCAAACCTGTTTGTAGGTGGGATTTTTTACAGCCCCCCCTGAATAGCCTGAAACGACCGATTCCACTCCCTTGAGATCCTGAAAGATGGCTTCCACGCACCAGAAGCAACCGGCTCCCAGGGTGGCAATTTCCATTGTGTTTGATTGGTTGTTATGATCCATTTCCATTAGGGTATCGTGCCAACACAATCCCGGTCCGACCTTGATGTCAATAAGAAGATATAGTCATGCCGGACCGTAATAGTAAAGTCCCTGTCAGAAGTAATGTCATGAAGGGCATCCTGCCGGTTCGGTCCGTGTTGACTTTATTCATTACCCTGGTATTTCCCCGGACCCTGGTCTCTTGACACTTTTTTGCTTTGACCACCGTGGATCAATGCCCCGTTTTGGTCTTCAGTTCCTGATAATACTGCTCAATCCGGTCTTTACGAGTACTGAGCAGGTAATAATCCGAAAAATACTCCCAGGCTCCTTCTTTATCGCCAATTTTCAGATAATAATCCGTAAGCATGATGGCCAGCCGGGAAGCATTGTGATCCGGGAACAGGTAGGTGTACTCTTCAATATCCCCGGCAGCAGAACCAACACCTCTTTTTAATTCCTTATCCAGGACAAATCTTACCAACACGTGGGAAGAATCTCTTTTAAAGGCAGGGTCCAGTCTTTTTATCTCTTTATAATACCGGTCCAGCTTCTCTTTCTGATAATCATTCCTGCAATAGTATAATGTAAGCAGGAAGGCATCCTCATAGTTTCCCCCCAGAGGGTACGACTGCTCCACCGCATTAACAGTCCTGCCTTCCAGTATCCTGTGCAGTTCGCCAATCAGGAAATCTCTGGGAATATAGCTGGTGATGCGTTCAAGTTCTTTGCCGGCAGCCGTTAAAAACAGGATTGTGGGACATCCTGCAATACCATACCGGTCTTTCAGGTAGGTCCCGTCCCCGGACTCAATGTCTATGGATACACATACCAGTTCATCTGTATAAGGACTGAACGCTTTTGAACGGAACACTTCCTGTTCAAGCTGTTTGCTTGAAAAACAAGTCTTTGAGTAGATGTTTACAAGCATGTGCTGGCCCGACTGGCCGGCTTCGATCTTCGCGGCATCAAAATCTGTGAGGAAGCCCCTGCTGGTCTGGCCATACGAAACAAATGCCATACTGAACAGAATGAGCAGGAGTGCTCCAACGGCATTCAGTTTAACCGGTGTTGTCAAGAGAGCGGTATCAGTCATATGGTTCGGTTTTTAAGACATATAAAATACAAAATTCATTGAAAGTAAGTGACGTTCCGGAAGAAATATTTAAAATATCATATAACAACCATATAATCAATGATATATTCCAGATTAATGCAAGTGATACTTTAGAGCTACAAGAAATTTAATTTTGGAATTTACCGTAGCAAACTGCATCCCACTTCTACCCCTCAACCCCTCAACTCCCACCCCTGGCTTTCAACATATTCCTTCAGCTCCCCATAGTCTCCCCTGGCATGCTTCAGGAAGCAATATGCCTGATCATCTCTATATGCTCCTGTTTCCGGTTTTGCATATCCTGGATGATTTTTGATTTACATGGCTCCTATCTGGCGTGCAATGATAAGCCTTTGGATCTCTGAGGTGCCTTCACCGATCTGAAGCAGGCGTTGATCCCGGTAAAAACGTTCAATATCGTAGTCTTTCATGAGTCCGTATCCCCCGAAGATCTGCAGCGCTTCATCGGCTACTTCCCTCGCAATTTCCGAACAATACAGTTTGGCAATTGCAGATTCCTTTGTGAAATCTTTGCCCTGGTCTTTCAACCGGCAGGTATGATATAAATAAGTCCTGGCCAGGTCAATTTTTGCAGCCATGTCTGCGAATTTAAAGGAATTCACCTGAAACTTAACAATGGGCTGTCCGAATTGTTTCCGTTCACCGGCATATTTAAGCGCCATTTCAAAGGCTCCCTGAGCCAGTCCCAGGCCCATGGCTGCGATTGACAAACGGCCGCCATCCAGGGTTTGCAGCATGATCTTTGATCCCTGGCCGATGGATCCGAGCAGATTTTCCTCAGGAACCCTGCAATCATCAAAAAACATTTCTGAAGTGTCGGAGGCCCGCCACATCATCTTTCCATGCATGATTTTAGTTGTAAATCCGGGCGTTCCCTTTTCAACAATGATGGTTGAAAATTCTTTCTGGTCTTCTGATGTTCCGGTTCTGACCTGTACAGTGACCCCGCCTGAGATCTCTGCCGAACCATTGGTTATGAATATTTTCGATCCGTTAAGGATCCATTGGCCCTGCTCCAGTTTTGCCGTGGTCCGTGTGGCACGTGAGTCTGAACCTGCATCCGGTTCGGTCAGTCCGAAAGCCCACAGTTCCTTACCGGTACAGAGCCGGGGAAGGTATTTTCTTTTCTGCACCTCATTACCGAAATAGTAAATGGGGCCAATGCCCAGCGAATTATGTGCTGCAAGGGTTGCAGCATGAGAACCATCAACCCTGGCCAGTTCTTCAACTGCAATGATGTTTGACAGGCAATCCGTACCCTGCCCGCCATATTTTTCCGGGATACACATTCCAAATAAACCCAATTCACCCATGCGCAATGTCAGGGACTCAGAAAATTTTTCTTCCGCATCCAGTTCTTTTGCCACCGGTTTGATTTCACGCTCAGCGAAATCACGCACTGTTTGTCGAATTAATTCGTGTTCTTCAGTAAGAAACATTTTCTCAGGTTTTTAATATCTAACATTCCACCATTATTTGCTTCGCTCATGAGATCGTTCACTATGTTCACTTAGTTCCATCACTCCATTCCTCCATCATTCAAAGAGCGTCCGATGATTGAATTTCAAAGCCACTTTCTCAGAGTGCTGACATTTAATATTGCTGTCTGTCACACTCCCATATCCGGCACAAACTTGTAGGAATACATGATCATTCCTGTCTTTCCCTCTTCATTCATCCTTCTGAATTTTGCAACCAGAGGATCCCCGGTTTTCAGTTGTTCAGGATCACAGTCCGTGACCTGGCCCAGTATCCGTATTCCCTCTTTCAGTTCAATGATCCCGATGGCATAGGGTGCGGAATCCTCAAATCCATCGGGAGCAACCCTTATAATCGTATGGGTCAGCAATGTGCCATTTCCGGATAAACGGATGGTGGTAAATTCTTCATTCCCACAACCAGGGCATACCAATCGCGGCGGGAAAGCAAGGTGCCCGCATTTTTCACACTTTCCGGCTTCCATCCGGTATCTCTGCGGTATTTCTCTATAATGTTTCGGAACATTCATAATCGTTGATTTAAAAGGTTAACCTCACTTCGGTATAGATTATTATTTGAGTATTTATTAAATAAAACTTATCATCATGTTTGCGTAATAACTCTCCGGCCATCGACCCTTCAACTCTCTTCGACCCTTCGACCCTCTTCAACCCTTCGACCCTTCGACCCTCTTCAACCCTTCGACCCTCTTCAACCCTTCGACCCTCTTCGACCCTTCGACCCTTCGACCCTCTTCAACCCTTCGACTCTTCGACCCTCTTCAACCCTTCGACTCTTCGACCCTTCGACCCTCTTCAACCCTTCGACTCTTCGACCCTTCGAC